>JBEBJD010000152.1:0-3712 GCA_040080075.1 Hyphomicrobium sp.
GGAATTGTTGCGGGAGCCGGTTAGATGCCAGAAAGGTGCTCGAGGGTGTAAGGCGGCGGACGGTGTGAAGGCGAGGTGGCCACGATGCGTCATACTGCCCTCTGGGCTGGGCGCGCGCGAGCTTTCGTGGATGCAGACATGGGCTTGTCGTATTGATGTCCCAATCACACTTCAATTCGTGTCACCGGTCCGGCTAAGCAGCTGGCTGTTGGGCCGGGGCACGTTCTCAAACACTATTTCCAAAGCACGATTGGTCAATTCCATGACAACGACGGTCCCTAATGACGGATGGAAGATGTTTCTGAAGCCCTTGCGCTGGTTGATTTTGGGTGTTGCCCTAACGGGTCTTGCAGCTCCATCCGCGCAGGCCGGCGATAGCAAGGCCGTTGAGGAAAAAAAGCCTCCTACCGAAGCTGAGAAGGAAGCCGCTCGTAAGATCGATGAGATTGCAGAAGCAGGCCGCCTCGTGCAGGGGCCTGCCGGTCAGCCAGAATGCGTGTGGACGGGGCGGCGAATCGTAGGCTTGTTGTGGCGTGACGATATCGATACGGCTGCGCGCCATAGAGACCTCTATGAGCGGTTCGGCTGTCCCTCCCCACATATCCAAGCGGCGTTCCGCTGCGTCGTCAAGCAGGGCGAACTCGACCCCAAAGCCCCCGCCAGTTTGAACGAGCGTGTCCATGCCTGCTGGGTCAATCCGCTCCTGGAACCGGTCGCAGCACCTGCTGCCGTCGCGACTGATGGCGCGGCACCTGCTCCCTCGCCCCAATAAGGAACTTATCGTTTAGCCCGGCGTTATGCACCCGAGTTTGGTGCGTCTCTGCCACAGGGACGGCGAATGCTCAAAGTGTCATCGTTTAGCCTACAAATTGACATACGAACGCGATTGAAACTGGTGTACGCCTGCGTTATGTTGCAATGCATCAAACTTTGAGGCTCCGACCTTAGAACCGTTGGCCCGGTTCACTTGTAAACCTTCCACATCTTTAACCTTTTGGATCCGCCATGCGCTCGCTTGTAGCTATGGTTCTGTGTGCCGTGTGCCTCCACGCCGGGCTTTGGGCTGTTCTGCGGGGAGAGTCGTCCGCTCCTAGCGTCGAAGGTCCATTGGCCAGCGTTTCCTATGCGCCATTTGACCGGTCGGCAGACGTCGAGGGTGGCACCGTTGCCCAAGCCGAACAGATCCGGGCTGACATGGCCGTACTGGCGCCGCTGACGCGTGCAGTCCGGACCTATTCATCGACCAGCGGCGTCGAGCAAGTAGCTGGCATCGCTGCTGAATTTGGCATCAAGACGACCGTTGGAGCTTGGCTTGGCAAGGATCTGGAGCGCAACGAACGCGAAATCAATGCAGTGCTCGATCTTGCCAAGAAGCAAGCCAACATCAATGCGGTCGTGGTCGGCAACGAAACCATCCTGCGTCAGGAACTGACGGCCGAAGAACTGGCGGCCTACATCCGCCGCGTCAAGCGATCGACCTCACTACCTGTGACCACGGGCGAAGTGTGGAATATCTGGCTCGAGCATCCCGAACTAGTGTCTTCGGTCGATTTTATCGCCGCGCACATCCTGCCCTACTGGGAAGGTTTTGAGACGACGAATGCCGTCGATCACGCAGTATCGATCTATAACCGCTTGCGCGCCGCCTACCCGGGCAAGCGAATCATCATCGCCGAGTTTGGCTGGCCGAGTGCTGGCTACAACAAGAAGGACGCCCAGCCGGGTAAGTTCGAGCAGGCTGAAGTGATCCGCTCGTTCGTGTCGACGTCTCAATCGTTGGGTATGGACTACAACCTCGTGGAGGCCATCGATCAACCGTGGAAGGCCTTCGAAGGTAGTGTCGGGCCGTACTGGGGACTGCTCGATGCCTCGCGGACAGCGAAGTTCAGTTGGTCTGGCCCAATTTTCAGCGAGGATCACTGGAAACTTGCCGGTCTTGCGCTGGCCCTGGGCTTGTTATTGTCCTTGCCGATTCTGAGTGTGCGCGGCGCAACGTTGGGGCAAGCCGCGTTTCTTGCCACGGCAGCTCATATGTCGGGTGCCTGGCTCGCGAGTGTGGCGGCTTACTGGGACGGTCATTATTTTGTGCCCGGCGCCGCCTTTGCCTTTGGTATCGGCGTCTTGATGCTGGTGCCGCTGGTGCTGATCGTGCTGGCCAGAATGGAAGAGATAGCGGCGGTGGCGTTCGGGCAGCAGCCCAAGCGGCTTATCGACCGGCCGCTGCCCCACGACACCGGCTACCAGCCCAAGGTCTCGCTTCACATTCCAGCTTATCGCGAGCAACCCGAGATGCTGAAGCGCACGCTCGATAGCGTGGCCCGGCTTGCCTATCCCAATGTCGAGTGTGTGGTGATCATCAATAACACGCCCGATCCCGCTCATTGGAAGCCCATCGAGGAGCACTGCGCGGTGCTCGGCGACCGGTTCAAATTCTTGCGCGTCGAGAATTTGGCTGGCTTCAAAGCCGGCGCGTTGCGTCTTGCCATGACGCACACCGCGCCCGATGCCGAGATTATCGGCGTGCTCGATGCCGATTATGTGGTGGGTTCCAACTGGCTCAGTGATCTGGTGCCGGCCTTTGCCGACCCGCGCGTTGGCCTCGTGCAGGCCCCCCAAGATCATCGCGATGGTGATCGCAGCCCACTGCACGAAGCCATGAACGGCGAATATGCCGGCTTCTTCGACATCGGTATGGTCCAGCGCAATGAGACCAACGCTATTATCGTGCACGGTACCATGTGCCTCGTGCGCCGCGCAGCACTCGATGCAGCGGGCGGCTGGTCAAGCGATACCATCTGTGAAGACACCGATCTTGGCCTTTCGCTCCTCGAGCAGGGCTGGCACGCGCACTACACGCGCCAGCGCTACGGCCATGGCCTGCTTCCCGATACCTATGAAGCGTTCAAGAAGCAGCGGCATCGCTGGGCTTACGGCGGCATGCAAATCATCAAGAAGCATTGGTATCGTCTGCTTCCAGGCAACAGCCAGTTGAACGGCGAGCAGAAGCGCGAGTTCGCGACCGGCTGGGTAAGTTGGCTCGGTGCCGAAACTCTCGGCGTTGCCATGGCCATCATGAACCTCATCAGCGTGCCGCTGATCTTGCTGTTCTCGGTGGCCGTGCCCGACAAAGTCTTGACCGGGCCGATCCTGGCGAGTTTTGCCGTATCGCTCTTGCATTTCGTATCGCTCTACCGCTTGCGGTGTCCGATGCCCGCTCGTGTCATGACGGGCGCCGTGTTGACCGCTATGTCGGTGCAGTGGACGATCGCAAGTGCCGTTGCGACCGGACTCATCAAAGACAATCTGCCCTTCAATGTTACGGCCAAGGGTGGAGCCAGCGCCAAACGTAAGTCCGTCTCGTTTCAGGCATTCTGGGAAGCAGTGATTGGCTGCAGCTTGGTTGTGGGCGCGCTCGCCCTGATCTGGTTCAATGACGCGGGCGTGCGAGAACACAACGTCTTTGCCGCCGTTCTGGTCTTACAAAGCTTGCCGTTCTTGGCTGCTGCTGGCATCGCCGTTTTCGAAGGCTCGACGCTCAACGACTTCGTTTACTGGAAAAGCCTGGAAGCCCGTCTATCGAGCGTGCTGCCAGGCCGCGCAACCGATCTCACTCCCGTGCAAGTGAAACGAGACGAGGCCGCTTGATTGCAGGAGTTTTGATTTAAGTCCGTAGCATAATGGCATCGGCCGCCATCCTTCGAAAGGATGGCGG
>JBEBJD010000276.1:0-3681 GCA_040080075.1 Hyphomicrobium sp.
GCCATGGCGGAAGCGGGCAGCAGGCCGGACGCGACGGTGATGATCGGCGATACGACGTTTGATATGGATATGGCGCAGGCGGCTGGCGTCAGACCCATCGGCGTTGGCTGGGGGTATCATCCGGCCAGGGCCCTGGCGGAAGCAGGCGCCCATACTGTTGCCCATGATGCGGATACATTGTTGGGGCATTTGAGGTTATTTTCTGGTGAGGTATTGGGCGGCACATGAGCGACGACGAAACGCCAAAGCACGACACCAAGACCATTGCAGAACGCTTGCTTGGCAAGAATGTCATGCGTCCCGCGTTACCCAAACGGTTCTATAAATCAGCACAGGTGGTAAACCTGACGGCGCCGGGCGGCAATGATGGTTTTGGCGTTCGACTCGATGGCCGTGCCGTCAAGACGCCAAAGAAGCAGCCCTTCGCCGTGCCATCGCATGCCTTCGCTTCCGCCATTGCGGCGGAGTGGGCGGCACAAGACAAGGTGATTGATCCCGCATCGATGCCTCTTACTCGCATCGCCAACACGGCCATCGACGCGGTTTCAAATATGATGCCGGAGGTCGCGGCCGATATCGCCAAGTTTGCCGGTTCTGATTTGCTCTGTTACCGGGCTGAAGGGCCGCAGGCACTTGTTGCACGTCAGGCGGCCGTGTGGGACCCCGTTTTGGCTTGGATGCAAAAGGAATTGGGTGCGCGCTTTATTCTGGCCCAGGGTATCGTGCCGGTGGAGCAGCCGCCGCGCTCGATCGAGCGCATGTCCTCTGCGCTGGTGGGCTACGATGCCTTTCAACTTTCGAGTTTGCATATCATCACGACTCTGACCGGCTCTGCCCTTCTCGCACTCGCTTTTGCGCGCGGCTTCCTAACTCGCGAAGCTGCTTGGGCAGCGGCTCATGTCGACGAGGATTGGCAGATCGAACAGTGGGGCGCAGATGACGAAGCCCAATCTCGCCGCACCGCTCGTCAACGCGAATTCGATGCGGCCGCGCGGGTGCTGGAATTTGAGAAGGTCTAGCCGCCACGCCAAAAACAAAAGCCAGCGCGTTGCGGGCGCTGGCCTTGCCGTGTGGTTGTTTGCCGGTCGTCAGACCGTCTGCGTTTTACACGATGAAGTCAAAGTCGTTGGTGCCGAGATTAGCGTCTGTGATCGTCGAGTTGACGAAATGTGCAACGTAGGTGAGGCCGCCGGCATTGGTGCCATTGCTGTCGAACCACAGGTTCTTTGCGTCATCTTCATAGATGAACTGGGCATTGGTGCCGGTTGCGGTCACGGTATTCGAGTTGACAATTTCACTGCTGTCAAAGGTGTCGCCGAGGCCGAATTCCGATAGCTTGATAAACAGATTGTCCGAACCCTCAATGTAGCCGTCGATGGTGTCGGTTCCTTGGCCATTCTGCAACCAGGCGAGAGTGTTGCCGTAGGTCATGTTGAGGACGTCGGCGCCGGCGTCGCCGCGTACTTTCCCGCCATCTTCGCTACTATTTATGGTTCCGCCGCCATAAAGAGTGTCTGCTCCAGCACCACCGAAGGCCGTACCGCCGCCGGCATTCTGGAGGTAGTCGCCAAAGGCCGTGCCGACAACGTTTTCAACGGCAGTATAGCTGTCACCTGTTGCGCCCTGGCCAGAAGTGTTGACGGCGAGATAGGCCGTAACTGGACCAGTGCCGGCGGAATAGTTGACCGTATCGATGCCAGTGCCGCCATTGATCACATCAGCATCGAGGTCAGAGCCCGGATCGAGCGTATCATCGCCCGCGCCGCCCTTCAGAATGTCGGCACCTTTGCCGCCAAATAGTTTGTCGTTGCCCTTGCCACCACTGAGGAGGTCGTTGCCACCTTTTCCGTTCAAGGTGTCATTGCCGCCGAGACCAAAAAGCTGGTCGTCGCCGTTGGTGCCATTGATGACGTTCTTTTTGTTGTCGCCTGTCTTCTTTACCATCTGTCAATTTCCTGTTTTGCATGGTGGGGCACTCCACGCCTCGCCGCTTTGAGGAGGAGATGAGCGGCTAAGATCAGGAGGCCCCGAACCATAACGTTGCGGTACCGCGCATTTTTCTGCAGTTCCGTGAGGAACAGGCCGGCTTTCAGTCAGTGGACTTCGGTTTTTAGCGGGGGCGGAATAAACTGCGCGTATCACCACCGGCCAGAGATCGGGACGCGCAGCAAAATGCACCCGGCGGGCAGCGTGATGCCGCCCGCCGGGCCAGTCTTCAACGATGATCAGAGATGATCAGAAGAGGACGATGTCGTCGGCCAGCTTGTTGTAGTCATCGAGGCCGTAGAGCACGATGCGCGGGCTGTCGGCGCCCGTGCCGCTGAGATCGATGGCGCTGTCGCCACCAGAGCTCGAACAATTGTCGAGCACGTCCTGGATCGTGGAGAAATACGACTTCGAAATGTAAATCGTATCGACGTTGTCTTGAAAGTCCATGATGTCGTCACGGCCGCCTCCGGCCGAGAAGTAAAAGCGGTCGGCGCCTGCGCCGCCAAACAGCGTGTCGTGGTGTTCGAAGTCACCGCCATCACTGCCACCATTCAGCGTGTCGTTGCCGCTGCCGCCTTTGAGAGTGTCGTTACCGGCGCCGCCAAGAAGCTTGTCCTTGCCCGATCCGCCGTCGAGACGGTCGTCGCCAGCCTTACCGGTAAGTGTATCATTGCCGCCAAGGCCAATAAGTTGATCGTTGCCCGCCGTGCCCGCTAACAGGTTGGCGTTCTGATTGCCGACTTTTCGTACCATTTTGTAACTCCTTTTAGGTTCAGTGGATCCAGCGGGCCGGTCCGGTTATGTGTTCCAAACCGGGCTTTCCCGGTCCGCTTTGAGAACCGCAAAATGCCGCCACATCATCGAAGGCGCTGTTTCCGGGGGGACAGGCTGTCGCAGCGCGAAAAAAACTTCGCTTCTGTAGCGATTAACGCGAGGCTGCGCGCTTGAAGTCTGACAGCTGCGTGCTATCCAGATCGCCATAATCCCGTCATTCCGATCGATCCCGCGAGGCCCCATGAAAGACGTCATCGATGAGCTCAACAAGCGCCGCGAAGAGGCCCGTATGGGTGGCGGTATCAAGCGCATCGAGGCGCAGCATTCGAAGGGCAAGCTGACGGCGCGCGAGCGCATCGAGCTGTTGATGGACGAGAACTCGTTTGAAGAATTCGACACATTCGTCGAGCATCGCTGCACTGAATTCGGCATGGAAAAAAATAAGACGCCGGGCGATGGCGTTGTTACCGGCTGGGGCACCATCAACGGTCGTGTCGTCTATGTGTTTGCCAAAGATTTCACGGTACTGGGGGGATCGTTGTCGGAGACACATGCGCGCAAGATGACCAAAATCCAGGACATGGCGCTCAAGAACCGCGCGCCGATCATCGGCCTGTTCGATGCTGGCGGCGCACGCATTCAAGAGGGCGTTGATGCACTCGGCGGATACGGTGAAGTGTTCACCCGCAACGTCATGGCATCGGGCGTCATTCCGCAGATCTCCGTCATCATGGGGCCGTGCGCGGGCGGCGACGTCTATTCGCCGGCCATGACCGATTTCATCTTCATGGTGCGCGATACGAGCTATATGTTCGTCACTGGCCCTGATGTCGTGAAGGCCGTGACCAACGAAACGGTGACGGCCGAAGAACTGGGCGGTGCCAAGGTGCACTCGTCGAAGTCGTCGGTTGCCGATGG
>JBEBJD010000106.1:0-16168 GCA_040080075.1 Hyphomicrobium sp.
CGCCGCCTCTTTCGTTTCGAACATGATTTCCTGGAGGCATTACAGCCATGACCGTCGACCCGCGTTCAGTTGCAAGTGGCGAGCAGCGCCCGGCGTCGATCCTGGTGCCGAAAAATCCCAACATTCCCCACATCGTCATCGTTGGCGGTGGAGCGGGTGGACTTGAACTCGCCACGCGGCTGGGCCGAAAACTTGGCCGCAAAGGAAAAGCCGAGATCACGCTGGTTGACCGGGCACGCACGCATATCTGGAAGCCCTTGCTGCATGAAATCGCCGCCGGCAGCATGGACGTCGACAAACACGATCTCGAATATCAAGCGCAGGGGCACTGGCACGGCTTCCGGTTCCGCTACGGCGAGATGATCGGCCTCGATCGCTTTCATAAGCGCGTGCATCTGAGGGCCACGTTCGACGAGGACGGCCGCGAAATCACGCCGGACCGCTGGCTGACCTATGACACCCTGGTGATCGCGGTCGGATCGATCAGCAACGACTTCGGCACGCCTGGAGTGCAAGAACATGCCATCATGCTCGATACACCCGAGCAAGCGGAGCGCTTCAACCGCCGCTTGTTGAACGCCTGCGTGCGCGCCAACGCCCAAGCCGGCCCCGTTCGCCCCGGACAATTGCACGTCGCCATCGTCGGCGCGGGCGCGACAGGCACGGAACTTTCGGCAGAATTGCATCGCACGGCGCGCGGCGTCGTTGCATTCGGTCTCGATAAGATCGACCCTGACAAAGACATCAAGATCACGCTTATTGAGGCATCTCCGCGCATACTGTTGGCACTCCCAGAACACATTTCAGGTTCGGTCGCTGAAATTCTGACCGGCCTGGGTGTCGAATTGCGCACCAATTCACGGGTCACATCCGTTTCAGAACAGGGCGTGGCCCTCAAGTCGGGAGATTTTATTCCCTCCGAACTCGTGGTCTGGGCGGCAGGCGTCAAGGGCCCGGAAGTGATCCGCAATCTCGATGGGCTAGAGATCAAAGGATCCAATCAACTCGCCGTCAAACCGACGTTAGAGACCACCCTCGATCCCAATATTTTTGCCTTCGGCGACTGCGCGTATCTGCTGTTGCCGGGCGATACTTCCCCCATTCCGCCGCGCGCCCAGGCCGCCCACCAGCAGGCCTCGCATCTCTATTCACAGCTCCAGCGGCACCTAAAAAAGGAAGCGCTAAAGCCATTCGTCTACCACGACTTCGGCTCTCTGGTATCGCTGGGGCACTATTCAACTGTCGGCAGCCTGATGGGCTTTATCGGCGGCGGCAAAATGCGCATCGAGGGCTTCTTCGCCAAGATGATGTACCGCTCGCTCTATAAGATGCACGAGATGGCACTGCATGGATTCTGGAAGGTATCTCTCGACACGCTCTCGCGTCTGCTCACGCGCCGCACCGAGCCGCACGTGAAGCTGCATTGATGTGATCGCATAGCGCGCAAATGGGGCTCGGCATGGCATCTCTCAACACCGCCCAGACCGCCGCGATAACGTATGCCATTGCCCTGCTTCTCGCGGGGCTGCTGCTGCTGACAGGTACTCTGTCCCAGCCTGATGTATCCTGGCATCGCATTGCCGGGCACACGTTCATTGCCGCCATCGCGCCGCTGCCTCCGCTCGCGACGCTGTGGCTCGGCCGCAAACTCGCCAAGAGCGATGCTTCCAAGCGCTGTCTCGCTGGCGGCGTCATCCTGGCCGTCGCGGTGCCGGTGATCATAGGACTGTTCGTGCTGATCAGCTCGGAGCCGCTCGCGATCTTGTTTCTGTTTTATACGCCCGCTGTCCAGCTCGTGACTGGATTGCTGACACTTGCAATGGTCTGGGTATCACGGCGTTAGAGCGTCCTCAGGCAATGTGGCTCCCGCTCGCCGAGGTCAATACGGCACAACAAAAGCCCAGGACATAAGCCCGGTTGACGCTTCACGGCCCCGCTGGATCACTGCCAAACCAAGGCCTATTTATTTCTGGCCTATTTCTGCCGGTCGTGGCGATGCTCGCGGGTGTATTCGAGAAGCTCGGAAACGCCAAACAGCAGCAGCATTACTCCGCAAATCACCTCGATTGAGGCAAGTGCGCGGGCGAGATTACTGGCCGGCACGATATCGCCATACCCCACCGTACTGATCGTCACGATCGAAAAATGAATGGCCTCAGAGAACCCGAGACCGCGCGCAATCATGCCAACCCGGAAGTGCGCGACGGACCCGTATTGCGAGATGATGCAGTAGACCGATGCGAATGCAATGACGAGCAATGCATAGAACGTCAGGAAGGCAAAGGCAGGAATGGCGAGTCGCGACATGCGCTGAAAGAACTCGTCGAACAACAATGCAGCATCGACCAGAAATACCGCGACACTGCGGCTGACTGCCAGCACGATGGAAGAAATCAGCAGCATTGCACTCAAGAAAGCAGCCTCAGTGTTGAGCGCCCCTTCCGCAAACAATGACAGCAGGAAGACCCCGGCGCCGACTGCAGAAATTGGCACCAGCCAGAACATGGCACTAAAGAGGGCGCGGCCGTCACGCATGCGTGGGCTATCGACGAGATGACCGATATCGGCACGCCAGATCATACAGCCAGCGAGAAAGGCCAAGACCGGGAGCGAGAAACCGATACCCGCAGCCACGGGCCGGATGTGGGCGAACACGTCTTCCATGAAGAAAGCAAATACCGATGCGTACACGGGCACCAGGTTGACGAACGTCAGCGCGAAGTAAGACCGTTTGGGAAACATCCAGCGAATGAGTATCGAGGCAACCCATGCCGTCACAGCGATGGCAACGAACAGTGCATTGGGGCTGCCGGCAACAGCAACGCCGGTGACGCCCACCAGGGCAAACGATATGACGAGCAGTGCCGTCTCTCGACCCGTCAAATCCGACCCCACCCGGTTTTCTCCAATGCGCCATGGCACTCTTGTGCCAGTCCGGCAGCCACAACAATTGCCCCCGGCAACGGCATGCGAATCCGGATGAGCGGCATTTAACCCTTAAACCGCAACTCTCAAGACGGCGAGTTGACTAAGAACAAGGAGGCTTGCGATCAGGACTAGAGTTCGAGCCGCAGCAAGCACAGCTACCCGCTGTTGTGACTAGGGTCGTTCCGGTCTTAACTGAATCTTGGAGCGGCCCGGCCCCGTCTCTTCGAGACGACCGGGCTAGTTAACTGTTTGGCCGTGCTTCTTTTCGGAAAACCGCTTCATACTTTTCCGCTCCTCGTGTCCTCAAGATACTGCACAAACTTGGCATAGGCTTCCACGTAAGCAGCGTCCGCCAATTCCTCGAAGCGAACCAAGCGGCCGTCTTGCGCCCAGCCGGTGAGGCGGATCTTTACGTCAAGCGGCTCGCCCGTGCGCTTATGGATGTAGCAGATCTGTACCACAGAACGGCAATTTTCCGCGCCATGCTCAATCAATTCGACATTGAAGGCGTCAATGGAGAAAATGTCCATCATGTGCTGGAGCCGCCAGCGCAGATCATCTTTGCCCACAGCACTTGAAGCAAAAGGAACGTTGATGCCGTCGATATTGACGATCCAGACAATGTCTTCGTCGAATAAGGCCATGAAGGCCACGAAGTCACCAGCGATCCACTTCAGGTGGGCCTGTTCGAAGGCGCAAGCTCCTCGTTGCCACCCACACGGCATAAGTTTTCCCGCCCGTTCGCGCTTGCGCTCATACTGCGAGGAAGGCTGACGTAGCGCAAGGTCTTCCTGACCGGCCGTAGAACTTCTTCCGGCCCGCCCTTGACCCAACCTACCGCCTGCGATGACACTCCCGTTGAGACTTGCCGTGGATGGCCGCCGCCGTGCTCCGCACGCAGCCGCGTGACGCGGCCATGACACTGCGAGGAGAGAACCGCACTCAACCGGACAGCCCTGAGCCGTGCTTTGCACTTGGCCCGAGGATGACACCTTAGAGGAATCGCTGTTAGCCGTTGGGCGATGGATTACGGCGCAAAGGCAATCGCCATGCGCGAGCGCTTCGCGCGCGTCACAAAATCAATTCGACGGGCTCAGGCCCGTCCTGCCGAAGGCGGGCGCGACCAGAGCGTCTGACCCCGGATGGCCCCTACTTCTTGCCCCTATTCCTCACGCCCAGCGTACGCAAGCGCAATGCGTTGAGCTTGATGAAGCCGGCTGCGTCCTTCTGATCGTAGGCGCCCTTGTCGTCCTCGAAAGTGACGAGTGTTGGCGAATAAAGCGACTTACCACTCTTGCGGCCCACCACGATGACGTTGCCCTTATAAAGCTCAAGCGTGACTTCACCCTCGACATGCTCCTGGCTGCGATCGATTAACGCCTGCAGCATGTCGCGTTCTGGCGAGAACCAGAAGCCATTGTAGATCAGCTCTGCGTAACGAGGCATCAACTCGTCCTTCAGATGCGCGGCGCCGCGATCGAGCGTGACGCTTTCAATGGCGCGATGGGCAGCTAGCAAGATCGTTCCACCCGGCGTCTCATACACACCTCGTGACTTCATGCCGACGAAGCGGTTTTCGACGAGATCCAAGCGGCCAATGCCATTGTCGCGGCCGAGATCATTCAGCGCTTTCAGCAGCGTCGCGGGTGACATTGCACGGCCGTTGATCGAGACCGCATCGCCCTTGGCGAAACCTATTGTGATGGTGGTCACCTTGTCTGGCGCAGCCATCGGCGAGATGGTGCGCTGATAGACGATCTCGGGTGCCTTGATGGCGGGGTCTTCCAGCACTTTGCCTTCAGACGAGGAGTGGAGCAAATTGGCATCGACTGAGAACGGGCTCTCGCCCTCCTTGTCCTTGGCGACGGGAATCTGATTCTTGCGAGCGAACTCGATCAGGTCTTCGCGTCCCTTGAACGACCACTCACGCCATGGCGCGATGATCTTGATGCCGGGCTCAAGCGCATAATAGCCCAGTTCAAAGCGGACCTGATCGTTACCCTTGCCGGTGGCGCCATGACAGACGGCGTCGGCGCCGGTCTGCCTCGCAATATCGATTTGCTTTTTGGCAATGAGCGGGCGGGCGATCGAGGTGCCGAGCAGATAGACGCCCTCGTAAACGGTGGTGGCGCGGAACATCGGGAACACGTAATCGCGCACGAACTCTTCGCGCAGGTCCTCAATGTAGATGTTTTCCGGCTTGATGCCGAGCATTTCGGCCTTCTTGCGGGCCGGCTCCAGCTCTTCGCCCTGACCCAAATCGGCCGTAAAGGTGACGACCTCGCAGGCATAGGTTTCCTGTAGCCATTTCAAGATGATGGACGTGTCGAGGCCGCCCGAATAAGCGAGGACGACTTTATTGATGCCGATCTTGCTGGCCATGCTGGTTTCCTTGCCCGAAAATAGTGTGTTTGCGGCGCACTATAGGCAGGGAGCACAAGCCTTCAAGCCCGGCAAACGGCCCGCGACCATATTGTCTGACCCCTTCGGCTGCGCAAAATTCCATCAAACCGCCGCGTTTGGAGCGTGGCGTCGCGTAAGGATGCGGCACTTGCGATGATTTGGGGATTTTCAGGTTGTGAACCGATTGTTCTTTTTTGCTCTGACATCAGCAGGCTTGATCGCCGCGGGCGCTGCGCCAGGATTGGCGCAGGATGCCCCCACCACCGTCCAGTCGCCGGTGGTTACAACTCTACCACTACCAGCGGTAGCCGCGCCGTCTAAAGCGCCAGATACAGCCAAAGATGCGGCCAAAGCAGCCGCACCTGTCAAAGTTACAAAGCCCAAGATCAATCCACCGGCAGCCAATGCCGCGGCTGATGCGCCCGAAACGCTGCCATGGGCTGCCGGCACCAAGCCCACACCAGGTGCAAAACCAGCAGCGGGCAAAACAGCGGACAAAGCCAAGCCGGCTGCAGCTGCAGCGGAAGGGACACTCAAGATGCCGTGCCCCGGGCTCTATGAAGCCGCGTGCCGCGAAGTGCCAGCGTGTACATGGATCGCCGACGTCAAATTGCAGACGGGAGCCGACGTCAAAGCACATTGCGTTGACCGCAATCCGAAAGGCTCTAAAGACGCAGCTAAGAAAGCAACGGATAAGAAATCCAGCGCCGCGGCTGTGAAGCCTAAACCGGCCGCATCGGCCTCTGTCGCTGCGCCTGCGGTGGTTCCGGGCGTAACGGACTCAAAAGTCAGCCCCCCTTCAGCGGCAGCGCCGGCAACCGCGCCACCAGCTGCCACAGCAAATCCGGCGCCATAGATCGAAGCTTTGTAGGAATTAGACGCTGTAGGGCCAGTACGTAGCTGGCTTGGCGTACATAGCCGCCGGACCCCAGCCATTGAAATTGGCTGCGGAGGCATAGCCGCTGTCAGACCGGAAGCTCGAAAACGCCGATTGCATCTGTCCCGTGGCGACTTCGGCGGCCTCCATCATGGCCGCGTTCGCCGTGGCTGTGGGCCAGGCAACTGACTTTGGCATACCGGCTGAGAGCATGAAAAACGCCATTGGCCATGCTGCAGGGCCACCGCGCAACGGAAACATATTGAACCAGACTTCGAATGGGTTCACCGCGGGCACGACTGGATTGGAGAACAACGACATGGCGCCCGGCAGAGCGCTGGATGGCGCAGCAAAAAGTCCCAGCCAGGCCATCGGATCGGGAAAGCCTTGGGCGCTGCTTTTACGGGCAAAGTTCGCAGGACTCTGGCCATAGTAAGCGGCAGAATCAGCGTTTGGATTGAACCAGCTCGTTGGCTTGGCCTCTGCTTCAGGTGCAGCGGCTTTCACGGCCCGGCCGCAGGCATCGATGGCCTCATTGGCAACGCCCCACCACATCGCGGTCGCGGCCTCGGCATAGCCAAACATGGCCTCAGAACAGCAATTGGCAATCCGTTCTGCTTTTTGATGCGGCATAAGTTCGAACTCTCGTCAATCAATGGGCCAAAAAGGGCGCCTTGCACACTTCGCGCCTCGAAATTGGATGTATGTGCGCTGCAAAAAACTACTATTGATTGATGATATGAACAAACTGTTTCTACAAGAATTATGATCCTCCTATGGTCGCACCCTGCAACGCAGCAATTGGGCACTTACCCGATGCGAGAAAAAGACTGACTAGTGTGGCGTCGCGCCATAGTTGACCAGTGGTGCGGCAAGGCTGGTGTCAACTATGGCGCGATGAACGCCACACGAAGCCCATGATGTTGCTAGTGGCCCTTATGTCGCGCCAAAATCGGAACGGGTTGGGGCCATGATGCGATTTTGGCGCGACGGGCCACTCGTGTCGTCTCCATCGAACGCTGCTCCGCCCGCACCGCGACCTCCGGCCAGCCAATAGACAAAGCCGGCCGCCAGTCCGGTGGTCAGGAAGGCGCGCAGCGCATAGTCGTGCATGAAAGTCCGGTTCGGGTCCTCTCCCATGTGGAGGACGAGGAAACCGGCGAACGCAATCGCGATACCCGCAACGGCGTAGTAAATCCAATTGCGAAGCCCCTGCCATTCGGCAAGGGCGACCGCAACAAGCGCGAAAGGCGCCGAAAAGAACGCCGATTGGGTTGCAACCAGCAATACCAGCCATGCCAAGCCGCCGGATTTTTCCAGAAGCATTGAACTATCGATTTTCGCAATTTCCGTTGGTGGGGTTACAAACAATACCTGCACCAGCCCGGCTGCAAGGCAGGCGGCAACGAACGCAAAGAAAACTCGAAATAGCGATCTGATCATGCCTGCTACCTGTCTCCGGTTACCGCGTGTGTCCCAAACGTATAGCCCTCAAGCCATCGCATTCAACGTCAAAACAATGGCATGTTGAACGATTGTGACCTCGTGAGATTTACGCAGTTCGGCCGGCTATGAGCCAATAGACGAGCCCGCCGGCAAATCCAGCAGTGGCCAGCACCTGCCACAATGCCGCGACCGGAACGGCCGCCGCAACACCTTGATCCAGCACAGTCATGAGCGGGATTGAGGCCAACGCCACGCCCCCACCGATGACGTAATAGAGCCAAGACCGGATACCAGCCACCTCACCAATGAGTATGACAGCAACTGCTGGCAGGATGGTCATGGCAGAGGCCCATCTCAGACCCTCCAAAACCCAATCTAAGATTAGGGCCAGATTGTCCGGGTTGAGCTCGCGCCCAAACGTGGCATGCGTGAACTTTTCCAGGCCCAGCGTCACCAGAACGGCACTGGCTGCAATAGCAGCAAGCAGGGAAGCAATGGGAACGAGGATCAACCGGCCTATGGTGCGCCAAATCATACTGGACCGGTTCCGATGGTGCGGACCTCGGCACCGCGTTCACTGGCGCGCAACTTCACGCTCTCCGATTTGAGCTGCCCACATGCGGCGAGAATGTCGCGTCCCCGAGGCGTGCGCACCGGACTGGCGTATCCGGCCTTGTTGACGACATCGGCGAAACGCTCAATTGCGGCCCACTCGGAACACTCAAAGCTTGATCCCGGCCAAGGATTGAAAGGGATGAGATTTATCTTGGCGGGAATGCCAGCAAGCAAGCGCACCAGGGCGCGCGCTTCGGCGAGACTGTCGTTGATGCCCTTCAACATGACGTATTCGAAGGTGATGCGCCGGGCGTTGGAAACACCAGGATAGGTGCGGCAGGCTTCGAGTAACTGGGCGATAGGATACTTCCTATTGACCGGCACCAGCTCGTCGCGCAAATCGTCGCGCACGGCATGCAGTGAAATCGCCAGACTTGTGCCCACTTCCTCTCCCCAGCGCCCGATCTCGGGCACCACGCCCGAAGTTGAAAGCGTAATGCGGCGGCGGGACAGCGAAAGTCCTTCGCCATCGGAGGCCGTCTCCATGGCTTCTTTAACGCTGGCGAAATTATAGAGGGGCTCTCCCATCCCCATCAGCACCACGTTTGTTATCTTACGATCTGACGTGGGCAGCATTTGCCCGCCGTCGAGTGGAGTGGCACCGGGCCAATCGCCGATGCGGTCGCGTGCGAGGAGAATTTGACCCACGATTTCGGAAGCTTCCAGGTTGCGCACCAAACGCTGGGTTCCGGTATGGCAAAACGAGCACGTCAGCGTGCAGCCGACCTGACTGGAAATGCACAATGTGCCGCGATCATCTTCGGGAATATAAACGGTTTCGATTTCCGGGGCTCTGGCCTCATGTCCGCGCTTTGGCAGTCGCAGCAGCCACTTGCGGGTTCCATCAATCGATATTTGCTCGGCAACGATCTCCGGCCTGTCGAGCGTGTGCGCCGCCTCAAGTTTTTGGCGCAGCTCTTTTGACATGTCGGTCATTTGATCGAACGCGGTCGCGCCTGAAACATAGATCCAGCGCCACAACTGATTGACGCGCATACGAACCTGCTTAGGCGGCACTCCAATGGCTATTAACGCGGCCGATAAACCATCGCGATTTAACCCTGCCAACGAATTCTTTGAATCCGTGGCGGCCCCCGTTAATGTCTCCGATGGCAGACTATGTGAAACAACGTCAACCATTTCTATCCTGCATTTTCATATGATTTTCAGAGCGTTATTTTCGCGTGATGACAAAGAAAGCGGGCGGGCTATTTGCCAGACCTAGCACAAGTTGTCTCCAAATCTGATCAAATTAGCTTCAATTCGAACGGCGAAGATAAGGCCCGAAGCAAGACATTGGGGGCAACTATGAAGTCATTGTGAAGATGCCGCGTGTCATTAAACACAAACACGCTGAGAAATCGAGACGAGGGCCCATTAAGCGATTTGCGCAAGAAGGGCCACCAAGAGGTTCAAAATGGCAACCATTGTGAGCACAACGTGTATCAGCTTCGAGGCCCCGGAAACTGGCTATGCTGACGATCCCTGGGAGCATCGCAATGAGAGTATGCAGACTTTAAACGAGCGAAGGGCCCAAATTGCACGGGGCCAATCCGGCAAGGTCTATTGGGGCGACAGGGGCGTCACTCACCTTTTAGACGCACAGCCAACAGGCGCCCCATCCGGCGCATCGGTGACGATCTGGGGACCGGCTGTGAAGCCGCGGCGGGCTTAACGGGCATTCATTTGGACCCGAGTTCAGTCACAAAATGAATTTCGATAAATCCGCATTTTTGGCCAGAGCGCCGATGCGGCGGGCTACGTAGCTGGCATCAATCGCGATCGTCTCGCCGCTGCGATCGGACGCCTCAAACGAGATTTCATCGAGCACACGCTCCATCACGGTTTGAAGCCGCCGGGCGCCAATGTTCTCAACGGTCGAATTGACTAGCACCGCCGCATCGGCGAGCGCATCGATGGCGTCAGCCGAAAACGAGAGTGTCAGACCCTCGGTTGCCATCAGCGCCACGTACTGCTTGATCAGACTGGCCTCGGGTTCGGTCAAGATGCGGCGCATATCGTCCCTGGTGAGCGCGGTCAGTTCAACCCGTATCGGCAGGCGGCCCTGCAGTTCAGGCAACAGGTCCGAGGGTTTGGCGACATGGAACGCACCTGACGCGATGAACAGCACGTGATCGGTCTTGACCGGTCCGTGCTTGGTCGAAACGATGGTGCCTTCAATCAACGGCAAGAGGTCGCGTTGCACGCCCTCGCGCGAGACATCGGCTCCCGCGCGGCCAGAGTCAGAACGCGAACACACCTTGTCGATTTCATCGAGGAAGACGATGCCGTTGTTTTCAACCGACCTGATGGCATCGGCCGTGATCTGCTCGCTGTCGATCAGCTTGTCGCTTTCCTCCGCGATCAGAATCGCATGACTGTCCTTGACGGTAATGCGGCGCGGCTTGGTCCTGCCACCCATGGCCTTTGACAGCATCTCGCCCAGATTGATGCCGCCCGGAGGGCCTCCGCCAAAACCTCCCGCACCTGCACCCGACAGATCGAACATCGTCATGCCTTGTGGGCTTTCCGTGGTCGTGATCTCTATTTCTTTGCCGGTCAACTCGTTGTTGCGCAGCTTTTTGCGGAAGCTCTCGCGGGTGGCGGGAGATGAGCCCGCACCGACCAGCGCATCGAGCACGCGCTCTTCGGCGTTCTTCTCGGCCTTGGCGCGCACCTCTTTGCGTTTGGCGTCACGGACAAGCGCAATGCCAACTTCAACGAGATCGCGAATGATGCTGTCGACATCGCGGCCGACATAGCCCACTTCGGTGAACTTGGTGGCTTCAACCTTTAGGAAGGGCGCTCCTGCGAGTTTGGCCAGCCGCCGCGATATCTCAGTTTTGCCCACACCAGTTGGACCGATCATGAGAATGTTCTTGGGCAGGACTTCGTCCTTGAGGTCGGCGCTCAACTGTTGGCGCCGCCAACGGTTGCGCAGCGCAATGGCGACGGCGCGCTTGGCGTCGTTTTGACCGATGATGTAGCGGTCGAGTTCAGAGACGATTTCGCGGGGTGAGAAGGTGGTCATGCGTGTAACGGGAATCTCAAAAACGGTTTTTGGGCTATCTTATTTTCGTTGACTTGCAGGTTGCAGTTACGGCGCTTTTATAGTGGCGCGCCTTTGGCACGACGCCTATCCCAACCTATGAATTCGAACCGCTAATTGTTGAAGACTCTAAACTCTCCACCACCACATTCGTGTTGGTATAGACGCAGATATCTGCCGCAATCGCCATGGCCTTGCGGGCGATTTCTTCGGCACCGAGCGGCTGATCGAGCAATGCCCGGGCTGCCGAAAGTGCATACATGCCGCCCGAGCCGATGCCCATCACGTGATGTTCGGGTTCAAGCACGTCACCGGTCCCGGTCAAAACAAGCGTGACATCCTTATCGGCAACAATCATCATGGCTTCGAGCTTACGAAGATAACGGTCGGTGCGCCAATCCTTGGCAAGTTCCACACAGGCTCGGGTCAATTGACCTGGGTATTGCTCGAGCTTGGCTTCTAGGCGCTCGAACAGCGTAAACGCATCGGCCGTGGCGCCAGCAAAGCCCCCGATCACGTCGCCGCGACCAAGCGGACGCACCTTGCGGGCGTTGGATTTGATGACCGTCGATCCCAGGCTGACCTGACCATCACCAGCGACAACCACGCGCCCGCCTTTGCGCACAGTTAGTATCGTGGTGCCGTGCCAGGATGGCACAGCTGGCGCGTTTTGGGTGTCGGCGGTCATGGTTGGTCCTGCACTTTCATGTCACCTGGCGTGCACCGTTATCTGGCACCACGCTCACGAAGCTGATAAAGGCTTGCCGGCAGTCAGGCAACAATGAGGCGGAACCCCGTGAAGCGGCAGGCGACTATTTCGCGCAAGACCAAAGAGACCGAGATCGTGGCTACGATCGATCTCGACGGCACCGGCGCTTTCGACATCAAGACGGGTGTCGGCTTTCTTGATCACATGCTGGAACAATTGGCCCGTCACTCCCTGATCGACATCAAGCTCGCCGCCAAGGGCGACCTGCACATTGATTTTCACCACACCACCGAGGATTGCGGCATCGTTCTGGGTCAGGCCTTCGCCAAGGCGCTCGGCGATAAGCAGGGCATTGCCCGTTACGCCAGCGTGCACTTGCCAATGGATGAGACGCTGACCCGCGTGTCGCTCGATGTTTCGGGCCGGCCTTACCTGATTTGGAACGTCACGTTCTCGCGCGACAAATTGGGCGAGATGGACACCGAATTGTTCCGCGAGTGGTTTCAGGCCTTCGCCCAGAATGCCGGCATAACCCTGCATATCGCCAATTTGTATGGCGAGAATAATCATCACATCGCCGAGACCTGCTATAAGGGGTTGGCGCGCGCCTTGCGTGAGGCCATTACCATCGACCCGCGGCAAGCGGGCCGGGTGCCCTCCACCAAAGGAACGCTGTCCGTATGATTTCCCTTCTATTGCGAGCCAGGGACGCAAAACACGTGGCCGTTTATACAATCCATGAGCAGCCCAACCCTCCCGCTGACCGGATCGACCGGGCGGAGGCCCTCGTTTTCATCCCTGATGCGTTTTCATGGGGTGCGGCCGGCATGGCTCCATTCTGGCTCGCTTCACATCAGCTTTGGCTGGCATTGGGCGCCTATGTGGCTGTGGTTGCTGCGCTATGCGCCGGTCTTACGGCACTTGGTGTAAATGAGGAGGCGACCCTGTTGGCAATCCTCGCAATTAACGTCTGGGCCGGGTTTGAAGCGCACAACATTCGCCGTCAAACCCTTGAGGCCAGCGGTTGGCGTGAAGCCGGATCAGTCAGCGGGCGCAACTTGGCCGAATGCGAGCGCCGGTTCTTTGACCATTGGCTGACGGGCCAACCCATTCTGTCACGCCGGGACGCGGATGGTTCCGAACCGTCAACGCTGGGCCTGCCGCCAGCAAGTGCTCCTGCGGCAAAGGTTTCCGCACAGGGCCTGCTCGGACGGCTATTCTCTGCCGGGGCGTGAACAAACTCATGCAGCGTGTCGTCATTATCGACTACGGGTCGGGCAATCTGCACTCGGCAGCCAAGGCCTTCGAGCGCGCGGCATTCGAGAGTGACTGCGAAACGACAATTATCGTCGCCTCAGATCCCGCGGAGGTCGCATCCGCTGACCGGATCGTATTGCCCGGCGTTGGCGCCTTCGCCGACTGCAAGCGCGGCTTAATCGCCATCCCGGGATTGCGTGAAGCCATGGAAGAGGCCGTGCAAGTCAAGGGCCGGCCGTTTCTCGGCATCTGCGTCGGGATGCAACTTCTGGCGGATCGCGGGCTCGAATTTGAATTGACAGAGGGCCTGGGCTGGATTGGCGGCGAAGTGCGGGCCATCGAGCCAAACGATCCCGCACTCAAGATTCCGCATATGGGCTGGAACACTCTCGACGTGTTGCGCCCTCATGCCCTGCTTGATGGCATCACTACGGGCGATAACGGTCTACACGCCTATTTCGTACACTCCTATCATCTGGCTGGCTGCGCCCGCGATGTAGTGCTCGCCGAAACCAACTACGGCGGACCGGTGACCGCTATGGTGGCCAAGGACAATATTGCCAGCACTCAGTTCCACCCCGAAAAGAGCCAGACACTGGGCCTCAAACTCATCAGCAACTTCTTGAAATGGAAGCCGTAAAAAAGGGCTGGATCGATCTGATCCAGCCCCGCTAGCTTTGAACCGCATGTAGAGGCCGGCTCCCCGGAGGCGACCACTTTGGAGTCCCCTTGCGGGAGAAACGCCACACGCCAGCAAGACTCTTAGCTTGCCTGAGCGAAGGGAAGCTCGGTCTGCTGTGAAATAGAAGCGGCGACCGGGAAGGCGATAACGTTGGTATGTTCGTCGACCTCGATGCCAGCCCGGCGCTGACGGAACCAACGCAGCGAAGTGTTGGTCATGATGGCATCTTCCTTGACGGCCTGGATCAACAGTCCGTCGTCATTGTCGAGGAAGCGCGACAGCCAAGCTTCCAGAGCTTCCTCATTGTCGTCAGAGCGCACGTACCACGTCTGCTCGAGCGGGCGAGCCCAGCTCTGGCCAGCACTCATGATGGCTTGAGCGACGACGTGCTTCGTCAAGTGAGGCTTTGCGAGATCGTAAGAGATGAGGAAGGTGCGCATGGTGGGCTCTCCGTGGGCCAGGGAGTTATTGGGGGACGGGGGGACTATACGCCAGACTGGGAGGCAGGAGTGTGGTAAGAACGTAGAGCGAACATGGCGTGAGTCGAAGAATCTGTAAAGCGAAAGTTCAGCTTTTGTTCTCATTATGAGAACGAACAAAATTTTACCTGCGAAAACAATGCAATAAGTTGCATGCCCCCGGCCATTTCAGGCGCTTCGAGGGGTGGTATTTACCTAAAAGAACGAAAGCTGGCCGGGATGCATAGACCGCGTTGGGATGCGGCGGTGAGCCCCAGGATCGACCCGGTCGAGCAGGGCGGGATGCCGCTCCCGGAACACTACAAGTGCCTTCGCCCGGGTGCCAGCGAACCGTGTCTCTTCCCAGATCTCGTAGAGCCGGCGCGGATCGCAATTGTAGCGCTTGGTGAGATCGCATTGACGAATGCGCAGCCAGCGCGCGATCCAGATATCGATGGCGTCAGCTTCGGTCAGTGGACGCGTTCCAATCGCGATACCGAGGCCTTCGGCACTAAGCTGCCGGGCTTTGGAGCGGGACGCACGAACGGAATAACGCTTAGACGGCATGACAACTCACCAAACTCGAACATTGCGCAGTATGAAATGCCTGACAGTTTCGCTTGACGGAACGGGCGCTAGTGTGATGGGTCCGGAAAGGCGCAACAGTCCTTTCCTGCCATCCCAATCGTAGCATTCTGATGGCGATCTTGAACCTCTACCACGGCAATCGCCGCAAAGGACCCCCCGGCTTGATCCTCTTCCCCGCCATCGATCTCAAAGACGGACAATGCGTGCGCCTGAAACTGGGCGAAATGGATCAGGCGACCGTCTTCAACGACAACCCGGCGGCGCAGGCTTTGACCTTTGAAAATCAAGGCTTTGAGTATTTGCACGTGGTCGATCTCAACGGCGCGTTTGCCGGCCGGCCCGTCAATGGTGCCGCGGTCGATGCCATTTTAGCCGCCGTCAGAATGCCGGTGCAGCTCGGTGGCGGCATCCGCGATCTTGAAACCATCGAAACGTGGCTCACGAAGGGTATCCGCCGCGTCATCCTGGGCACCATTGCCGTGCGGGACCCGGCACTCGTCAAAGCTGCATGTAAGGCATTTCCCGGCCGCGTGGCCGTCGGCATCGATGCCAAGGCTGGTCTTGTGGCAGTTGAAGGCTGGGCTGAAACCTCGACTCTGACCGCCATTGAACTCGCCCGCCGCTTCGAAGACGCCGGCGTGTCGGCCATCGTCTACACCGACATTGAACGCGATGGCATTTTGAAGGGGCTCAATCTGCCCGCCACGGCCGAACTCGCCAATGCGACCTCAATTCCCGTTATCGCTTCAGGTGGCCTGGCCTCGATTGACGACGTAAGAGCGCTGCTTCGCCCCGAGTACAGAAAACTCGAAGGCGCCATCACCGGCCGCGCCCTCTACGATGGCCGCATCGATCCCAAGGAAGCGCTGGCGCTATTGGGCGGGGCCAAATCCTGACGAATTGGGTGGCGCAGGGGCACCGCCGCCAAAATTTCAATCTGTGCTTAACGAACCGTTAAACTGCTGCGCGCAAACTTCGCGACTTCAAGACCGCGTTGGTCTCATCAGCACGACTGCATTGTCCGCTGAGCGATCCCGCTGTCTCAGATTGCACAAGAGCCCCGCACAGCAGGAGCGCGCGATGACTTCGGCAACACGAAATCCCGTACCAAAGCCTGAGCTTCTAGAGTCGAATACAGAATTGCACAACGAGCATC
>JBEBJD010000156.1:0-16101 GCA_040080075.1 Hyphomicrobium sp.
CATACTGACTTTGGGGGATGACGATGGAAATGGGCTTCTGGGATCTGGTTATAATTTTCAGCGTGGTCGCAGGACCCACAAAAGCGCTAGCGATGTTTCTGGCGGGAGCTGGACACCTGCCGGTTGCCGAGCGCGTTGCAATTGCCACCAAGGCGGTCGTAACGGCCAGCGTTATCTTGTTCGTGTTTGCACTTCTTGGCCAGGAGATCATCAAGTTCTTCCACGTCTCGGTGCCCGCGCTCGAAATCGCCGGTGGCATAATCTTGTTTATTTTTGCGCTCTCCATCGTGCTGGGCTCGGGACATGACGATCACTCCCAAACCGGCGACCCCCATGCCATGGCTGTCTACCCGCTTGCCATGCCGCTCATTGCATCGCCGCAGGCCATTGTGGCGCTCGTCGTCGTTATGTCGCGGCTGCCAACCTTCCAGGATAAGATCCCTGCCTTTGCAGCCCTTGCCACCATGATGGCGATCAACGCCGTCATCATGATTGGGACGGCGTATATGTTGAAAGGCGATACCGACGGCAAGAAGGGTGGTGGCATTGCAGAGGTGGTCTTGCGCGTCGTCGCGGTGCTGCTGTGCGCGCTTGCCGTCGAACTCGTACTGCTCGGCCTGCGCGACCTGGGCGTCTTGGCCAAAGCCGCAGGCGCCCATTGAACCGGGTAATCTCACAAGCGCCCGCACGCTCAACAAGACTTTGCAAATGAAGCTGGAGGCTAACGATGGCAGACGGCGGTCCGTTTAATTTCGATTTCCTGGAAAGTTTTGGCGTGCCCCTCAAGCGCGTCAGAGCGGGCGAAGTGTTGTTTGAAAAAGGCGAACCCGGCGACAGCATGTACCTCGTGCTGGAAGGCCGCTTTGATGTGCGCCTTGGCGACAAGACCGTCGACACGGTGGGGCTCTATGCCATCCTGGGCGAGATGGCGCTCATCGATGCCGCCCCGCGCAGTGCCACGGCGGTGGCGGCAACCGCTGGGGAAGTCGCCATCATCGACCGGCAGACCTTCCTCGATCTGGTGCGTGAGAACCCCTCGTTCTCGCTTTATGTCATGCGCCGCATGGCCAGCCGGGTGCGCAAAATGAACGAGGGAGCCTGAGCACAAGGGTGGTCAATTGCGCCGCTGGCCCCGGTTTGCCGTTTGGCACAGAACCGTAGCAACCATTAAGTCGTGACCGTCGTTTCGCGCCACGGCTTGTCCGCTCCATGAAAAAAGCCGCCCCCTTGTGAGGAGCGGCTTTCGAATTTGTTGGCTAAGACCTTCCACGCATGGCGGCCAGCGCGTGAAACGCGCGTCGCCATGCGCCAAGAAAGAGTCTACGCAGCGCGGATGTTGCCAACGGCAACCTTACCGGTGCGACGGTCTTCTTCGGTGTCAAACGACACCTTCTGGCCTTCGGCGAGGCTGCTCATGCCAGCGCGCTCGAGAGCGGTTGCATGGACGAATACGTCCTTGCTGCCGTCTTCGGGCTGGATGAAGCCAAAACCCTTTTGCGTGTTATAAAATTTAACAACACCATTCATCATAGTCGTAGTCCTTTTGCATAAGCTGTGCGAGTGCATCGCTTTCCGGCACTGGCCAAAAAGCGTCAGTGTTTTCGAGTTTTGGAGAGGCTCTGAACGTGCGCCAAGCATAGCAAAGGCGTAGCGGCCCGGTGTATCGGCCAAAGTCGAGCCTGTCAGATAGTCGAGTTGGCAGGCAAACACAAGAGGAGATGTTGGAAGGGGGGCAATTGACCCCGCCCCCTCCCTCAAGCCACCGCCAGCTTGCTGTGGCGCATCGAGTACCCGAAATAGATCACAAGGCCCGCGGCCAGCCACAAGATGAAGCGCAGATGCGTGACGGCGGGCAGGAACGCGATCAGAGCCCCGCACGACAGAATGCCGAGAACCGGTAACAGCAGCCCAAACGGCATCTTAAAGGGCCGCGGCATTTCAGGGTGATTGAGGCGCAGCATAATGACGCCTCCGCATACCAGCACGAAAGCAGCCAGCGTCCCCACGTTCACAAGTTCGGCCAGAACACCCAAGGGCGTGAACCCAGCCGCAAATGCCATAATCAATCCTGAGATCACCGTGGTGCGAACCGGCGTTTGTGTTCCCGGATTGATCACCGAGAAAAAGCCCGGAAGCAGCCCGTCGCGCGACACCCCAACGATAATGCGTGTTAAGCCATAGTAGAGTACGAGCATCACCGTGGTCAGACCGAAGATCACGCCAGTTGCAACAAGAGCTGACGCCCAGTTGTAGCCGATCTGTTGCAGTGCATGGGCGACTGGTGAAGGGACATTCAAGTCGCCGTAGGGCACAATTCCGGTCAGCAGGCCCGATACGATGATATAGATAATCGTGCAGAAGACCAGTGATCCTAGAATACCTATGGGCACGTCGCGTTGCGGATCGTGAGCTTCTTCCACTGCGGTAGAAACGGCATCGAAGCCGACGTAAGCGAAAAACACCAGAGACGCGCCAGCCAGCACGCCCACGGTTTTGCCGTCTGACGTGGTGTCAAACCATCCAAACGGCATGAAAGGTGTCCAGTTTTCGGGGTGGACATTGAACACCGCGACGCCGATGAAAACAGCAATGGTCAACAACTTGACCGCCACCGCAATCGCATTGATGCGTGCACTTTCCTTGACGCCAGCGATGAGCAGAAACATCAACACCAGAATGATGCCCACGGCCGGTACGTTGCAAAATCCGCCGCCCCCTTCGGCAAAGGGCCCCTTCGTGAATTCGGGTGGCAATCCGAAGCCAACTGCGGTCAAGGCGTTATTGAAATAGCCCGACCAGCCATTGGCAACCGCCGCAACCGAGACCCCATATTCCAATATGAGATCCCAGGCGATGATCCAGGCGATGAGTTCGCCGAAGGCCGCGTAGCTATAACCATAGGCGCTGCCGCAACCACCCACACTGGCGGCGAGTTCTGAATAAGCAAGAGCCGCAAACGCGCACGCCACGCCTGCCACGATGAAAGACAGCACCACAGCCGGACCCGACTGCGTGGCCGCCGCATGTCCCGTCAGCACGAAAATACCGGTTCCGATAATAGCGCCAACACCCAGCAAGGTCAGATCGAAAGCAGTCAGGCACTTTTTAAGGCCGTGGTCGGTGTTGTCATAGGTAACCGGCTTCTTGCGAAAAAGTGCGTTCATGTCTTCCCCCCCGGGTGTCAATGCGTCAGGCGCCGGGCTACGCACTCAACACGCGGCACCCTGCCAGGCCAGCGCGGACCTTGGAACAGGATCGCCGTCACGTCAAACGGCTCTTGTGACCGCTCGCTCACGATACTAAAAAAAAGGGATCACTCGATGGCTACAATTTCCACCTCGGCCGCGCCCAGCCGAATCACCTCGCCCACACTCTTTCCCATCAATGCGCGTGCCAAGGGCGACACATATGAAATGGAGCCCTGAGCGGGGTTGGCTTCATCTTCGCCGGTGATGCGGAAGACCTGGCGGCGGCCATCTTCGCGCGCAATACTGGCGGTGCTGCCAAATTGGACAACCGCAGTGTGGGATGGCGGCGGGACGACATCAGCCGAAGCGCGGCGCGCCTGCCAATAGCGCAAATCGCGTGCCGTTGCGCTGAGTGCGGCGCGATCGCCTGAAGTTTGGGCAATGCTCGATTCTAATGTCAGGCGTGCCACTTCGGCTTCGATCAACGCTAAGCCGTTGGCCGTCACATAGTTAGGGTGTTGCGAAACTTGCTTTTCAGGCGCGTCGGTGAACGGTTCACTGCCATCAGGCTCTTTGACAAAGGCTCTGCTCATGAAGTCTCTTCGCTTTGCGTTTGGCCACTCCTCCCGCAAGGGGACTCCCAAGTGGACGCCTGCGGGGAACCGGCCGCCAGGCCCGAGTGATGTCCGGCACTAATAAAGAGGTTCTTCGTGCACCCGTTTGCCATCGATCACCAGGGCTTTGATCGCCGCTTGGCCCGATCCGCTGACCGCCAGCAAGGCTTCAATCTTTTTATCGCGCACCATCTCCTCGATGGCCCGGCCTTTTCCCTCGGGCACAAAGTAAGTCTCGATGCCATAGCGTATGCGGCCAGTTACGCGCCCGTTTTCGCTGTTGCGCCAGACGTCGCTGGCGTACCCACTCAAGACAGCCTGCCCCGGTTCGAGTTTTTCGGGATAAGATGGCGTCACGGTCACGAGATCCCATTTGGTGCCCTCGGCGGCTTTGAGGGTCGCATAAAGGCGATCGCCGCGCTTGGTGGCGTCCGGCAGAGACGTATCTCCGGTGCCGCTGAACGTGTAGCCGAGGATCACATACTCGCCGCGGAACAGATCGCGCGGATCAACAGGGACCACCTCAACCGTCATTTCCCGCCCAGACTTGAGCAGGCTGATGCGCCCGGCGATCATCCAAACCAGTGCGGCCAATTGCATGCCCGCCACCAGTGCAACCGCCATCCAAATTTTGTTGCGAGGTTGTTCACTCATGACACCATCTCCTTGGCGTGCTGACGGGCGTTGAGGCGATAGGCCATGAACGCTAGTAGCGCCACCAGCACACCCGCCACCAGGAAGAACAGCGACGTGCCAATCAGCGAGCCAACGGTCTTCTGATAGACACTCATAATTTCGGTCGAGAACCCAATATACCCAAGCCACAAGAGGGTGCGCGAGTTGGACGTCAATCCCCACCAGATGGCACTCACAGTTAGCGCCAGAGTCAACAGGGCCAACCCAATGAATTCAGTCCTCGTTGGGTTCTCATTATACTGCAGCGCCATCATGGCCCAGAACAGGATCACCAGGGCATAGGGCAGAGCCGCTTGCCACAGACCGCTCAGATCGGGCCGCCACTTATCGCCTGCAATGAATGCGGCGCTCAGCGCCAAGCCAATTGCCGCCGTCGTCCAATGTTGATGCCCGCCGCGCCAGATGTATCCGAATGTGATCAAGAAACCAGCCAGAGCCCAACCCGCAAAATGCAATCCCGGCCGCCACTTGAGCCAATAGAAGCCAGCCGAGACCACGGCCCACGCTGCCAGGAACGGCCAGAATACTTCGTCACGCTGGTTCGTTTCCCAGCCCGCCCAAAAGCACACCAGCACCATGGCCAACGCCAGTGTTGGGCCTGATCGCAGCAAGAGGCCCGACAGCAGCGCTCCGCCCGCCCACAACAGCACGGCATCAGGCGCGTTGCCGTCCATGTGGTACATTTGAGAAATGAGCATGATGTTGGCGCCGAAGATGGCCGATCCGAGCATCGCGCAGGCGTGCCCGAAACCGTCCAAGCCGCGTTCGAAAAAGACGCCAGCCGCAATTGTCGAGCCCACAAGTAGAGTAAACAACAGCGCGATCCGCAGGAGTTTGCTCATATCCTGCCAATTGGCGCCTACAAAACTCATGACCGCAAAGGCCAGCAGTACAGCCGCCAGCATGGACAGCACGGTTGCAAGGTTGAAACCCCGGGTGCGGGCAAGGTCGGCACGGATCGCCGTTTCACCATCCACCGTCACCCAACCAGCCTCACGCCACCGGCTCAAATCGCGTTCTACTCGCTTCTTGTGGCTCCACATGGTGTCTTACGGGCTCCCCATCGGCTTAGCGCACATTAACTGAACAATGTTTTATTTGAACTCGAGATGATGGTGGAATAGTGGCGGCAACCCTGGCCGGAGCGTGATATCGGTCTCGTGGTGATCGCAATTTAACTCCGGCTTGAGGTCCTGCCTACTCATGGAACTAGACGCCACCCTGCTTGCCCGGATCCAATTTGCCTTCACGGTCTCATTTCATATCATCTTTCCAGCCTTTTCGATTGGCTTGGCGGCGTTCATTGCTACGCTTCTAGTGCGCTGGCGGCTAACCGGCGAGGAACACGTCCACCGCCTCGCCCGTTTCTGGACCAAGATCTTCGCGGTCTCATTTGCCATGGGCGTCGTGTCGGGACTGGTTCTCTCCTACGAGTTCGGCACCAACTGGGCCCGCTTTTCAACCGTCACCGGAAACGTCATCGGCCCACTCATGGGCTACGAGGTCTTGACAGCGTTTTTTCTCGAGGCGTCGTTTCTCGGAATCATGCTGTTCGGATGGTCCCGCGTATCGCCGAATTTGCACGTGACGTCTGCGGTTCTTGTGGCGATCGGCACCTCCATTTCTGCGTTCTGGATTCTTGCCGCCAACAGTTGGATGCACACGCCCGCCGGCCATGAACTGAAAAACGGAATCGCTTATCCTGTCGACTGGCTGCAGATCATTTTCAACCCGAGCTTTCCCTATCGCTTCTCACACATGTTTACCGCCGCTTACCTCACGACTTCTCTGGTGGTGCTGGCGGTTGGGGCTCGCTATCTGCTGAAAGGCCGTTACATCGAAGAAGCCAAGACCATGATGCGCATGGGTCTGGGCATGGTGGCGGTTCTGGCGCCCCTACAAGCCTTGATTGGCGACCTGCACGGCCTCAACACCGCCGAATATCAACCGGCCAAAGTCGCCGCTATGGAGGCGCACTGGGACGGCTCGAAGCCGGCCGCCCTGGTTTTATTTGCCATTCCCAACACTCAGGAAGAACGCAACGACTTCGAAATTTCGATTCCAAACCTCGCCAGTTTCATCATTACCCACGACCCCAACGGACTGTTCAAGGGCCTCAAGGATTTCAAGCCGGAAGATCGCCCGCCTATTCCGCAGGTCTTCTTCTCGTTCCGGGTCATGGTGGGCATCGGCCTCGTCATGATCGGCATTGGATTTGCCGGGGCCTACTTGTGGGTTCGTGGCAGCCTGTTTTCGTCGCGTTGGTACTTGCAGGCCGTGCAGCACGCCTGGCCACTGGGCTTCATTGCAATACTGGCTGGATGGTGGGTCACGGAAAGCGGCCGCCAGCCGTGGCTTGTCAGTGGCATACTGCGCACGAAAGACGCCATTTCGCCGGTCGAGGCGTGGGCTGTTCTGACGACTCTTGTGTTGTTTGTCCTCATCTACACTTCGGTGTTTTCCATGGGCATATACTACATCAACAAGCTCATTGATAAAGGCCCGTCCGGCGCCGCCATCGTGCCTGCGGGCCGCGTTCCCACGCGCCCGCTTTCAGCTGCCGAAGATGCGGCCCGGGAAGCCGTGCACGAAGGGGGCAACTAGGCCATGGACACTCTCAGCTACTGGCTGCCGCTCACATGGGTTGGCATTTTGGGTATCGCGGTGGCGATGTACGTCGTGCTCGATGGCTTCGATCTGGGCTTGGGAATCTTGTTTCCCTTAAACCCCACTGAAGCCGACCGCGACGTGATGATGAATTCCGTCGCACCCTTCTGGGATGGCAACGAGACTTGGCTCATCTTAGGTGGCGGCGGCTTGCTTGTGGCCTTTCCAGCCGCCTACGGCATCATACTTTCCGGGCTCTATCTGCCGGTGATGATCATGCTCTTAGCACTGGTGTTTCGCGGAGTGGCGTTTGAATTCCGCTGGGTGGCCAAGCCTAAGCATCAGTTCTGGGATGCCGCCTTCGCTGGCGGTTCAATCGTGGCGAGCTTCATGCAGGGCGTGATCCTTGGCGGACTATTGCAAGGCATTGCCGTCAAAGACGGCCGTTTTGCCGGTGGGGCCCTCGATTGGTTCGCGCCCTTTCCGCTGTTTATCGGACTGGCAACCGTCGCAGGTTATGCGCTGCTGGGCGTCACATGGCTGATCATGAAGACCGAGGGCAATGTGGCTGCAACGGCACGAGCCCAAGCGCACTGGCTGCTGCCGCTCGTCCTTGCCGCGATGGCCATTGTGAGCTTGTGGACGCCGCTGACCATTGATCGTATCTGGGAGCGCTGGTTTGTTTATCCCAACATCTTGTATCTTTCCCCTATTCCGTTGCTGACGGCACTGGCCGCTTTTGTGTGCTGGCGGGGGCTTGAGCGCGGCTCGGATACGGCGCCGTTTTTTGCCAGTGTGTGTTTATTTCTGCTCGGATTTGCTGGGCTTGCCATTTCCAATCTGCCCTACCTTGTGCCACCGTCGCTGACGGTTTGGGATGCGGCAGCCGCGCCGTCCTCTCAGTTATTCATGCTGGTGGGCACAGCCGTGATGCTTCCCGTGATCCTGGGCTATACCGTGTTCGTGTACTGGACGTTCCGGGGCAAGATGAGGCACGGCGAGGGCTACCACTAAGACCAACGCGGCCGGAACAGTTCCGTGCCGTTACGAGGAAGGACGGACTGTGACCACCGCCTATATTAACCGGATTGCCACTGCCGTCCCTCCTAACGATCTCCACGAGACATTCGTCACCTATGCCCGTTCCTTGCTCAAAGATCCTCGCAAGGAACGCATCTTCGACAAGATGGTGGAGAAGTCGCAGATCAGTCATCGCTGGAGCTGCCAGCAATCTACGCCCAATAATGAATACACTTTGGTCGGCGGGGCGCCCTTCCTGATTGCAGGGAAGTTCCCTACTACTGCATCCCGGATGCTCGCCTACGAGACCGAAGCCTACCGGCTGGCTGAAAGTGCAATCGATAAACTCGCGATCGGCGCCATCGCGCACGACATAACGCACATCATCATAACTTCCTGCACCGGATTTTCGGCGCCCGGCATAGAACTGCAATTGATCGAGCGCTTCGGCTTAAACCCTTCAATTGAACGCACGATCGTCGGCTTCATGGGCTGCTATGCGGCCATCAACGGACTGAAACTGGCGCATCACATCGTGCGCTCTGAGCCCGATGCCAAAGTGCTCATGGTGAGTGTTGAGCTATGTACGCTGCACTTCCAGGAAACCGATGACCTCGAACAAATACTCATGTTCCTGTTATTCGCAGATGGCTGCGCAGCAGCACTGGTTAGCGCTGAACCAGAGGGACTGGCCCTCACCTCGTTTCGCGCCGAAGTGATCCCAGGCACGCGCGAACTCATGTCTTGGCACATCCGCGACATGGGATTCGACATGATGCTCTCGGGCGACGTGCCGCACAGTGTCTTTCGCGCCATGAAGTCGGGCTCAGAGCGCATCCTTGGCGGCCGTCCGGCGCGAGATATTGATATGTGGGCCGTGCATCCAGGTGGCCGAACGGTGCTCGATGCCGTCGAAGCCGCCTTTACACTGCCATCAACGGCGCTCAGACATTCCCGCGACGTGCTCAACGAATACGGCAACATGTCGTCAGCCACGGTGTTGTTTGTCCTGAAGCGGTTTCTCGACGAGAACCGCCGCGGCAAGCAAGGCTGCGCCATGTCGTTTGGACCGGGGCTCACGGCAGAAACCATGTTGTTTCGCGCACCGGAGTAAGGTGATGCCCGACTTTTCAAGGCGCGGCACGGCGCCAGAGCTGATGGACACCGAGGCCACAGGCTACGAAGACTTCCGCGCCTGTCTCGAACAACTCGTTCAGGCCAACCGCCTGTTTCTTCCCTATCGCCCGACACTGGCATTTCTGGAGCGGCTGCACACCCGTGGCCGCCTCAACACCGGACGGCCGCTCTCAATTGTGGATATCGGCAGCGGCTACGGCGATATGCTGAGACGCATCGACCAATGGGCCCACGAGCGAGGCATTCCCGTTGATCTGCAAGGCGTCGACATCAACCCCTGGTCGGCCCGCGCGGCATCGGAAGTCACACGGCCCGATCGCCCGATCCGCTGGATCAGTCAGGACTTGTTCGATTATAAACCCGAACGCGGCATCGATATTGTGATCAGCTCGCTGTTCACACACCACCTGCCCGATCCAATGCTCGTGCGGTTCGTGGCCTGGATGGAAGACACGGCGCGCCTGGGCTGGTTCGTCAACGATCTGCATCGTCATCCCCTCCCCTATTATTCGCTGAAATCGGGGTTCCGGCTCACGCGCCGTCATCGCTTCGTTCAGCACGATGGTCCTGTTTCGGTCGCCAATGCCTTCAGGCGTGATGACTGGCTGCGAACGCTCAGTGCGGCTGGCGTGCCACGCAATGGCGCACGGGTCGAACCCTGGTTCCCCTTCCGGCTTTGCGTGGCGCGCGAAAAGGACAGCGGCCCATGATCTACGACGCGCTTGTAGCTGGTGGTGGACCGGCTGGCAGCGCGGTCGCCATAGATCTTGCGCGCGGGGGTCGCCGCGTGGTGCTGATCGAACGCGAAACAGAACCGCACGACAAGGTCTGCGGTGAATTCCTCAGCTTTGAGGCGAACCACTATCTGGCGCGGCTCGGCATCGATCCAGAGGCCTTGGGCGGCGTGCCGCTGCAGGGCGTACGCCTCGTCCATGGACGCCGCCCGGCCACATCGGCACTGCCATTCAAGGCACTCAGTTTGTCGCGCCGCATTCTTGATGAAGCGCTTCTACAAAAGGCGGCATTGCAAGGCGTCGAGGTGCGCCGCGGCGTGCGCGTCAAATCGTTGATGCAGACAAACGCTTTGTGGAGCGCCAGCGTTGAACAAGGCTTGCCTGTAACAGCTCGCACGGCCTTCCTTGCCACGGGCAAGCATGATCTCAAGGACCTGAAGCGCGGCCCCGGCCTGCAAGGCGATCTGATCGGGTTCAAGATGTATTGGCGGCTCACCTCCGCGCAAGCCAACGATCTTCACGGCCATGTCGAACTGGCCCTGTTTCCCGGTGGCTACGCGGGCCTGCAACCGGTGGAAGGCGGCAGGGCTAATTTATGCTTGTTGGTCCGGCGCTATGATTTTGCGGGAACTGAGAATTCTTTCGATACCTTGCTCGCGCATATTAAAACATCATGCCCGCATCTGGCACAACGGCTCGAAGGCGCTGTGCCCGTGCTGGCAAAACCGCTAGCGATTTCGTCCATTCCCTATGGCTACATCTTCCAGCCCGCTGAGACCGGACCCAATGATCTTTGGCGTTTAGGAGATCAGGCGGCCGTTATCCCTTCGTTTTCTGGAGACGGCATGGCCATTGCGCTGCACAGCGCCAGGCTCGCGGCCTACACTTACTTAATTGGCAAACCCGCTCAAGTTTATCACACGAATCTTGCGCAAGATGTGCGCCGGCAGATCAAGCGCTCGACGCGGGTCTCCCGCGCGCTGGTCACACCCTGGGGTCAACGCGGTGCCGCCGGACTTGCCGCAGTCGCGCCCGTCATTCTCACGGGATTGGCGGCCGCAACACGAATTTCTAAGAGCGCTCTCCGGCGCGCTGACGTGGGGGCCTAAAAATCAACGGTCTGTCAAGCCGGGCCACTTAACCTTTGCCAAGCGCGGCGCACCGTGCTTCGCCAGCGCGCCATTTCAGCCGCAGCACGAGGCCGCCACACGCGCCACATCAATCGCACCCTTTCAACAGTCTGCCGCAATGCCTGGCGCATGCGCGGTGCCCAAGCAGCCCATTGCGCCACAACCCACGGCTTCCAGCGCGCATAGGCCTGCTTGGTCTCGAGCCGTATGGCATTCTTGAGCATGCGTCCGTAGCGCCACGTAAACGACGCGCGGATGCGGGCGAAAATGGCGTCCTTCCAGGGCATCAGCCAATTGTAGCCACGTGCGAACCAGCCGATGCGCATGAGCGCTGGTTTGGTCAACAGAAAGATGCGGGCAATGAAGGCTGTCGACGCCACCTTGGCGCCGAGAAACAATCCCCCGGCGGAAAAATAGAAACCATTCGCCAGCAGCCAAACAGACAGAAACTTAAGCGGCAGCAGAATGAGGGTCGGCAATGCAAAGACCGCGAGCGCACCATAAGGCGGCAGCAGTGCGATCCATTGTTCAAGGCGCGCCCACAAGCGAAAGCGGGTCAACCGCGCCAGCAGATCCGAAAGTGGTTTCCAGCCCCACTCTTCGAATATGAGGATGAGTGCGGCGGCAAGTTGCAGGACGAACAGCACCGGTACCCGCACGATGGACCACACGACCAGCGCAAGCGCCTTCATCATGCGCAACACCGCTCGCATGGTAGGCTCGATCCGGTACCAGAATTCGCGCATCATGCTTCAGGTTGTGTCCACATCAAACGGCCGAAAACGGCCAAATCAACCATCCTAATCAACGCACAATACCGCCGAACCGGTGAAAACACGTTAAGGACAGCCCCCTTGGGCACGCTGGACCCAGCGGCACGGACCCCTTATTGACTATGCAATGCACCGCACGGCCTGATAGCAGACAACAATGGCGGCAAATGATGACCCTTCCAACCTGCTCGGGCGGTTGCCAATGCGGCGCGGTGCGCTTCCGCATCGAGGGGCCGTTGGGCAGCGCGGGGATATGTCATTGCCGCATGTGCCAGAAGGCGTTCGGATCGTGGGGCGCGGCATTGGTGACGGTCCCCCTCAAAAATCTAGCATGGACGCGGGGCCACCCTGCAGAATTCCGCTCTTCGCCCATCGTGGCGCGCGGTTACTGCAAAGAATGCGGCACCCCGCTTCATATGCATGAAGACGGCGACCCAAATATTGAAATCGCTATCGGATCACTTGATGATCCCAATGCGGTTGCAGCGTTCTCGATCCAGGTGGGCGTCGAGAGTAAAGTGGCATGGTTCGACAGCTTGCACAGCCTTGCGCCAAAGACCACGAGTAGCGACCGTGCGCCAGAAGATCTGGCGAAACTCGTCACTCTTCAACACCCCGATCACGACACCGATGTGTGGCCGCCGCGATGAGTCCAGCCGCACGCAAATTTCCAGGCAAGCTGCGAACATTGCGCACCGTTGCTGATCTGGCAGATGCCAACCTGGTGCCGGCCGGAGACGTTGCAGCATTGGCGCTGGTCGCAGACCGATACGCGGTGGCCATCACGCCGGCCATGCTGGAGTTGATTGATCGGCACGACGCAAACGATCCAATCGCACGCCAGTTCGTTCCGAGCTTGCACGAACTCAAACATCATGCTGCCGAAGTTGCCGACCCCATCGGCGATGAAACGAAGAGCCCCGTTGCCGGCATCGTGCATCGCTATCCCGACCGCGTGCTTTTGAAAATCACCGGGATTTGTCCGGTCTATTGCCGCTTCTGCTTCCGCCGCGAAATGGTTGGCCCCGATGCAGGGCGCGAACTTTCCAAGGCTGAATTGGCAGGCGCCCTCGATTATATCCGCGGCGCGCCACAAGTTTGGGAAGTGATCGTTACGGGTGGCGATCCGTTTATTCTCTCGCCCGCCCGCGTGAGGGAACTCAGCTTAGAACTCGCCAAGATCTCGCACGTCAAAATCATTCGCTGGCACACGCGCGTTCCAGTAGTGGCACCTGAGCGGGTGACAGACTTATTTGTCGCCGCTTTGAAATCTCCGGCACAAACGATTTATGTGGCCCTGCATGCCAACCATCCACGCGAGCTGACCCCTGCGGCCCGCACGGCCATTGCCAAGTTGGTAGATGCGGGCATTCCTGTGGTCAGCCAGACCGTGCTGCTCAAGGGCATCAACGATAGTGCCGATACGCTCGAAGCGCTCATGCGGGCCTTTGTCGAGGCGCGCGTCAAGCCTTACTACCTGCATCATGGCGATCTAGCGCCCGGCACCAGCCACCTGCGCACCACACTTGCGCACGGACAGGAATTGATGTGCCAATTGCGCCAGCGCTTATCGGGGCTAGCACTTCCCACTTACGTTTTGGACCGCCCCACTGCACTCGGAAAAGTACCAGTCGAAGGCGGCTATGTAACGGCCAACGGCGGCGGCACTGAGTACACCATCACGACGCCGGGAGGCGCGTGCAGTTCATATGAGGACTGTTGCGCGCCTCCTAAATAAATCGATGTCAAGAGGGGTGGGAAAGACCATCAGACTCTGATTGACTGACACTTATCTCGCAGATGCACACACTGCGAAGACCATTAGCGCGGGTCCAAGCAGCCCACGGCAGCCACTACGAAACGAGGACACACTATGACGGTTGTTTCTGCACGGCTGGCGGCATCGGGCCAGCTGTTTTCCGGCCCACCCCGTTATGTCCCCAGTACACCATGGGGGCCGTTTGGGGCACTTGCCGCCACGCTCCTGATTTTCGCCGGACAGATGTTTGGAGTGGCGGTGGTGGTCGCCGTCTATGCCTTCCAGCACGGGGCCGGAAAGACAGCGGCAGACTTCGATCCCGAAACGCTTTTTTCGCTAGCGACGCCTGCCGGACTTGCCACCATGATCGGCTCGCAATTGGCATCGATCCTAATCGTGTGGCTATTGGCCGGCCGCAAAGGACGGCGCGCAGATGCGCTGCAAATGAACCCGCCACCTGCCTCCTTGGGCACGTGTCTGCAGGGCGGATTGATTATCGTCACCGTGACTGGAATTTTGGAATACGGGCTCTACAAGACACTCGACGAGAACTTGTTTGCCGATACAAAATTTCTCGCCGAAGGGCTTGGATCGCCCTTATGGATGGGAACCATGCTGATGGCCGTCGTGCTGGCGCCGCTGTGGGAAGAGCTAACGTTCCGCGGCTTTCTGCTCTCGGCCCTGGCCCAGACCCGGCTCGGCTTCTGGGGCGCCGCGCTCATTTGCAACGTACTGTGGACTGCGCTGCATGCCCAGTATGGCGCGGCGGGAATTGCCAGCGTGTTTGTATCGGGGCTCATCCTGTCGTGGCTGTTGTGGCGCACAGGCTCTATCCGCGCGCCAGTCATTGCCCACGGGATCGCCAATCTGTTCGCCGCCGGCTTTGCTTACCTGTTCAACCCGGCGTTGCAGAGCGTGGCGACGTGATGGGGAACGGCCAATCGGCTTGTGCTGACGTAGGGGCCTGTCCCCATAGATTGAGTTAGTCCGCCCTACAATCTGCGATGAGGGCTCTGTGCTAATTCCGCAAGTAACCCAACATTCCCCGCGTATTGACAGGCGTTGGCTTACGAGCGGAGTATTGACAACCGTTACAATTCAGATCTTAGGGCCGCTTCTCAAGCCACCCTACGCGAACGGAATCACGCTAGACACGCTCCATGCAGCAATACCTCGATCTCCTGCGCCTTATCAGAACCCAAGGCGTCAAGAAAACCGACCGCACCGGCACCGGCACGCTTTCCGTGTTCGGGCATCAGATGCGTTTTGATCTCGCTCAAGGTTTCCCACTCGTCACGACCAAGAAGCTGCATGTGAAATCGATCATTCATGAGCTGATCTGGTTTCTAGCAGGCGATACGAACGTTTCGTATTTGCGAGAAAATGGTGTGCGCATCTGGGACGAGTGGGCCCGCGACAACGGTGACCTCGGCCCTGTATATGGAAAGCAATGGCGCTCGTGGACAAAAGCGGATGGCGGCTCGATCGATCAAATTACGGACGTCGTCCACACACTCAAAACAAATCCGGATAGCCGCCGCATGATCGTATCGGCATGGAACCCAGCCGACATTCCAGATATGGCGCTAGCGCCGTGCCACTGCCTGTTTCAGTTCTATGTGGCGGAGGGAAAACTTTCCTGCCAGCTGTATCAACGCTCGGCCGATGTGTTCCTTGGTGTGCCGTTCAACATCGCCAGCTATGCGCTTCTCACCATGATGATCGCGCAGGTGACGGGGTTGAAACCGGGTGACTTTGTGCACACATTCGGCGATGCGCACTTGTATCTCAATCACCTGGAGCAGGCGGATCAGCAATTATCGCGAACGCCGCGCGCATTGCCAACAATGACCATCAATCCGCAGGCCAAAAACATCTTCGCCTTCCGGTTCGAAGATTTCACTCTCTCGGGCTACGATCCGCACCCTCACATCTCAGCCCCTGTGGCGGTTTAGGCGGCGGATTGGACATGGTCAGAACCTCGCTCATCGTCGCCGTCGCCAAGAATGGCATTATTGGTGCCAACGGCAATCTGCCATGGCGGCTGTCGTCGGATCTTAAGACCTTCCGGCGCTTGACGCTGGGCAAGCCCATTGTCATGGGCCGCAAGACCTTTGCCAGCTTGGGCAAGCCGCTTGACGGGCGCGACAACATTGTCGTCTCGCGCGATCCCTATTTTTCCCCCGAAGGTGTCAGCGTGTTCAACTCGGTGAGTGAATCCCTGGTACTGGCCCGCGCTCTGGCGCGCACAAATGGCTCGGATGAGGTGATGATCATCGGCGGGGCCGAAATCTACCGTGCCGCTCTGCCGTTCGCGAACCGCATCTACTGGACCGCAGTCGATGCAGAACCGGACGGAGACGTGATGTTCCCCGCCCTCGACGATGCGGAATGGCAGCAAATTTCAAGCGAACCCTTGCCACGCGGGCCACGCGACGATCAC
>JBEBJD010000062.1:0-3637 GCA_040080075.1 Hyphomicrobium sp.
GGCGATACGATAGATATCGTCGATGAATGGCCCGAGCGTATCCATTTCTTCGAACTGGAAGGTCATTGGCCATTCGGGGTTGTCGGCCAGGCCATCCGGCGTATTGAGCGTGAAGGCGCCATTGCGGGCGGGTTTGGTCACATAGAATTCGAGTTCAACGGCAACGACTGGCGTCTTGCCAGCTTGCTTGAACCGGTTGACATGCCCGCAAAGAATGTTGCGCGGATCGAGTTCGTCATGCTCGGCGAGCACCAGCACTGCCTGTGCATGAGTGCGCGCGCCCACGGGCACAACGGCGAGAGTGCCCGCCAGCATACGGAACAAGATGTCAGGATCGCCAGTTTCCCAAAGGCGGCCGGTTTCCTCGACGCAGTTGCCGCGCGCATCCATGATGAACACGGTCGAGGGCATCAGCATGCCGTTCTTGGCGGCGCCGGTCAGGTCGCTGCGCCGGATTCGTTTACCTCGCCCGATGCCGTTGAGATCGAACATCAACAGATCGATCCACTGCACGCTGGGGTGCGCGGCAAGAAATGCCGTCGCTTCTTCTACCGTCAGAAAGTCTTCCGAAATCACTTGCCGCTCTCCCGCGCCGCTGCGCCGAAGCGCTTGAATAATGCCATTGATGCTGGATTGGTTGTGGCTTTCCACTCGGGGTGCCACTGCACGCCAAGCAGGAAGGGATGATCTTCTGGGCCCTGCACGGCCTCGACAAGGCCGTCTTTGGCAAACGCTTCTGCCTTGAGGAGGCCCGCTATGCGTTTTAATCCCTGGCCATGAAGCGAGTTGACCATAATCTCGTCCTGGCCAACCCACTCACGTAATTTGCCCGTCAGCGAGATGGGGTGCCGCGGACCCCAGCGTTCTTCCATTGGCAGCTCATTGCGGGCCCGGTGGTCGTCATAGTCTTGCTCATCGTGGACGGCCTGATGCAGGGTTCCACCAAGCGCGACATTCAATTCCTGAACGCCCCGGCAAACCGCAAAGAGGGGCATTCTTCGTTCCACCACCGCCCGAATGAGTGGCAGGGTGAGGGTATCGCGCGCGTGGTCGAGCGCGTCAGGCAAGACGGGATGTTCCTCGCTGTAGTGGTGCGGCGCGATGTTTGACGGGCTGCCGGACAGGAAAATGCCGTCAGCCACGTCAAGAACCGCACCAATGTCGATCAGCGCTTCGTCAAGTGGAATGAGCAGCGGCTGGCAGTCCGCGGCCTGGGCAATGGCCGCGGAATACCTCCGGCTTACGGTATCGAAGACGTAGTCATCGATCGTCTTCGTGCATGAGGGAATAACAACAATCGGCCGGCTCATGTGGTCACTTCGCCCTTGACGTCAGCCAATGTAAGATCGAGGCACCTCTGAATAATCGATTCAGCCTCGGCGAACTGTTCTTCTTGCCAGATTAGGGGCGGCGCGCAGACCATGGTTTCATATAGCGCGCGCATGATGAAACCTTCGCGGAAGAAGTGATCGCGGCAGATGAGCCCAACGCGGCCAGGATTGGCAAAGCGGCGGTTAGTTTTCTTGTCGGCGACCAGCTCGATGGCGCCAAGCAAGCCTACCGAGCGCACTTCGCCGACGAGCGGATGATCCTTAAACTTTGCAAGCATCTTCGCAAAGCGCGGCCCGGTCACTTCCTTCACCTTGGGAACAAGACGTTCCTGCTCCATGACTTCGATGTTTGCCAAGGCTACCGCGCAGGCCACGGGATGGCCCGAGAAGGTGTAGCCGTGGTTGAAATCGTCGTCGTGGCTCATGAGGGCTTCGACAATTTTGCCGTCGACCATAACGCCCGAAAGGGGAATGTAGCCAGACGTGGCCGCCTTGGCGAAGGTGATGAGATTGGGGCGGATGCCATAATATTCTGACGCAAACCAAGTGCCCAGGCGCCCAAAACCGGTAATGACTTCGTCAGCCAGCAGCAGAATGCCGTACTTATCGACGATCTTTTGAATCTCGGGCCAATAGCTTGCCGGTGCGATCTTGACGCCGCCGGCACCCTGCACAGGCTCGGCCGCAAAGGCGGCCACGTTTTCCGGGCCATTGCGAAGGATTTCTTCTTCCAGCGCGCGCGCGGCGCGCAGACCGAGCGCTTCTGGCGTTTCGCCGGGGAAGGCCTCGCCGAACCAGTGCGGGTCCATGATATGCCGGAACCCTTCATACACCGGGTAGGTGTGCTGATGCACGTGAGACAGGCCGCCCATCGACCCCGCTGCGATGGTCGAGCCGTGGTAGGCGCCCTTGCGGCTGATGATGATGCGGCGCTTGGGTTCGCCTTTGAGCGCCCAATAATGGCGGATGAGGCGGATGGCGGTGTCGTTTGATTCCGACCCCGATGAGCCGAAGAAAACTTGGTTCAAACCTTCGGGCGCAATTTCAGATAGTTTCTTGGCCAGCAGAATGGCCTTGGGGTGCGAGGTGCGGAAAAACGTGTTGTAGTAAGGCAATTCCAGCATTTGCGCATAAGCGGCTTCCGCCAGTTCTTTGCGGCCGTAACCGATGCTGGTCGTCCATAGCCCCGACATACCGTCGAGAATTTTGTGACCCTCGTTGTCCCAGATGTAGGGCCCTTCGCCCTTGACGATAATGCGCGCGCCACCGTCGCGCAGTGACTTGTGGTTGGTCATAGGATGCAGATGATGCAGCGCATCGAGCTCTCGGAGCTGCGCCGTCGTATATTGGTTTGTCATGAAGTGAGATCTCCAGCAGGGGTTCCGGCCGGCCATCTCAAGCGATGGCCGCGCTTAAAAATGCGGAGCAATAATGGGCGGATTAAAACCGATGCGGGCGCATTGGCAGAGCAACTGACGCTTTCTGCTGGGGGCGGGGCGGCGGCAAATGCCGGCCGCGCACGCGGGGTGAAAACCACCGCGAACTTTCTGGAATGCGCAAATCGGTGACGATAGTTGCGTCACGCGCGGCCCCTCTTGCCTTAAGGATTGGTCCTGCCATTATCGCGGCAGTCTGACACTTCAGCCAGCCCAGCTTTACAACGAGGTCGGACTGCGACAAAACTACGGTCTACACCGTAGAAGTGTCAAGGGGTAGGTGCTGCTTTCAGCATCTGGGAATTTAAAATGGTGGCCAAGTCCAGTCCGCGAGCGCCCAAAGGGATCGATAAGAGCACACTTCTTGACGTGGCATTTGCCCTCTTGGCGGAGCACGGCGAGGGCGGTTTTTCGGTGCGCAAACTTGGCACTAAGGCCGGTGTCGACCCGATGACGGTGCTCCATCACTTCGGGTCCAGAAACGATTTGATGCGGCAGATCGCAGATCGTGCGCTTTCGTCCGTCAGCTTGCCGCCGCCATCGGGCGACTGGCAGAGCGATTTGCGCATGGTGGCCGGAGCCTACCGCGATCTGGCCTATCGCTACCCGCGCATGTTCCATTTGCACTTCCGCTTCCATGCGACCGGCCCCGCCGATCATGTGACGAGCGAGGTCGTATACCGGGCCATGCGCCAAGCGGGGCTGGCCGATGCGCAGGCGGCCGGCATTGGGCTAGCCTTCTATGCCTTTGTTCTTGGGTGCGGATTGGCCGAAACCGAGGGACTTTTACAGCCGCTGTCAAAGGACGAAGAAGCAGAACTAAGGGCCTCGATCCACAGGACTGCCCGGCTACTCTGGCCTTAATTCCGG
>JBEBJD010000341.1:0-3636 GCA_040080075.1 Hyphomicrobium sp.
CTATATTTTTGCGCTCTTAGCGCTTCCGCGTCCGTAGATGGTGCCGAGCTGATAGATCTTGATCGCATACTCCGGCTGCACGGCTCCGAAGTCGGCGATCTGCTGAACCGGCGTGTAAGTCACGCGCGGCTCAACGGCAGCAATCGTCCGCTTAACTGTGGCCCCCGACAAAATATCGACCTCATAACGCTCGCTGTCCTCTGCCAGGGGTACTTCGGCGGCATCCCAACTGTCACCGCCAATGCGCGTGCGCCTGATCCAGCGGACTTCGACATCTCCACCAGCAGTGCGGTTGGCTCGCACTTGCGCGGGCGCAAGCGGGCGCAACCCAGCCGCGGCGAAGGCATAAGAGCGGCTGGCGTAGCTCAAATCGCCGATATCGCGATTGGCTGGGCCGGTGCGCCAATTGAGCGGAAGCCGCGCCTCGTCGAGCGTTAAATCAACCCGCGCAATATCGCTGGTTAACAATACGAAACGCGCGGCTGCCGCGACAGTCGGCCCCATAGCCAGTTCGGTGCCCACCTGCCCGCGCAACAGGCCCGACAGTTGATATGTCTTGCCGCCAACAAGTGCCGCCGTCTCATACTGCAGAACTTCCCAAGCGCCAGACGCATTGCGCACCGCGGCTAAATTCTGACCGGCCAGTAACTGCAGGCGCGAAACCGAGGCCAATTCGCCATCGGCAAGCTGGACCCTGAAGGTATTGGCATAGTCGATGACGCCAACCGGCCCAGACGCAAGTGGATCTAACGTGATGCCGACAATAGCAGGAGATGCCGCTAGAGATTTCAACACATAACCGGTCGCTTCCGGTGAGCCGTAAATGGCAACCCCGCCCGGCCACGGCACTTGGAACGCGGCGGCGTATCCGTCTTCAGGCGGCTCATCGCCGCGTAGCAACGGCAGATCGAGGAACTCAACGAGCGGCTGCCCGGTTTGCTCTGCGGGGCCAGATGGTGTGACCCGCGCGATGGCAGGGGCAGTGCCATAGACATCGGGATCGATTGAACGGCCCTCGCATTCGCGCGCACCATGGTCGCCGATATCCGTGATACGCACAAGACGTCCGCCGGACTGAGGCAGCTCTACGACATCACCGGGCTCGATGGCGAGCGCACTTGGCGGCAATGTGAATGCGGCCCGCTCGCGTGCGGCCCAGGCTTCGTATAACCACGTTTCGGCGACGGCAGCACCGCGCTCGGGCTCCAATATGATTGGCACTTCGGCTTGGCTGACGCGGCCACTGGCGCCGCTCAGGCGGCGTGCTTCAGCAACGGCCTGACGGTAATCCCCCGCACTCGAGATGTAGCTGATCTTGGCAGACGCGGGGAGGTCGGTTTCCTGTCCGCGCGTCAGCGTCAAAAGTTCGGCGCCCGGCTGCCGCTCGACAAGATCGTCAGGGCTGAGTTGCGCAACCGGGGGCTCGGCCCCGCGCTGGCGGAACACAATGCGCCCTGTGCTCTCCAGGCTGTCGAAGAAATAGGCGAGTTCCAGAGGTTGCAGGGCGTCGCGCGCAGACATGACGCGGTCGATCACATATCCGGTCACGATGCCGTTGAGACCACCGGCCTCATGATCTGAGAAACCATATTCATTCAAAATTGCTTCGACGGTTTCGGCCAGCGGCGCACCCGCAAAGCGGCCATTGAGCCAATGGCCTAGGCGCCAATTCTCACCGTCGCCCCAGACATCAAGGTTGTAAGGGAAGGCCGGAAACGGGCGCGCATCCCAGGCATAGGCATGAATACGCGCAATATCGGCCATGCGCTGACCGTTCACCACCGAGATAGGATTGGCCCCGGTCACATATCCCGCGCTGGCGGGATCGAAGGCCTGGATGAGTGCCCGCAGATAGCGGCGCTGGATCAGGTCATCGCGCGTGCCGCGTGAATAATACGGAACGAACGATTCGGAACTCTTGGGGTCGACGAATACGTTGGGCTGGTTCGCGCCTTTGTCGGCGCACGGGCAGCCCACCTCCATGATCCAGAACGGCTTGGACTGCGGAACCCATCCGGTTGGAGTCGCGAGTTCGGTGCCAAGCGGCCGGTTGTAATGCGCGCTCTGCCACCACGACACAATATCCTTGTAGCGGAACACCCATGGCTTGCCCGCACCATCCGTAATGGGGGTGCGCACTTGCGCGTCCCGATCGGCGGCGCTTGCGTAATACCAGTCGTAGCCCTCACCGCCGCGCACATTGGCACGCAGATAGGCGAGATCATACGTCGAGCGCGCGCCCGCCAGATAGTCGAGGTGCGTGCTGCCGTCGCGCCAATCTGCAAGCGGCCAGTAAAGATCAAGGCCAATGGCATCGATCGAAGATGACGACCACAACGGATCGAGATGAAAGTAGACATCGCCAGTGCCATCACCAGGCTGATAACCGAAGTATTCCGACCAGTCTGCCGCGTAAGTAACTTTAGTGCCCGCACCAAGCACCGATTTGACATCGGCGGCCAGTTGTACGAGTGCGGCAACAAACGGAAATGCCGCGGCGCTGGAACGGGTTTGCGTGAGACCGCGCAGTTCCGATCCGATTACAAACGCCGTGACTCCACCCGCGGCCTTGGCCAGATAGGCGTGATGCAGAACCATGCGCCGGTATGACCATTCAGCTGGCCCGGTATAGACGACAGTGGTTCCCGATAGAGAATAGTCGGAAACGGCGGCTGTTCCCACGAATGCAGCAATTTGCGACGCCGCTGCGGGTGTCTTGTCGGCGGTGCCGGGCAGGCCCGGCCCCGGACTTACGCTAATGCGGCCGCGCCAGGGATAAGCGGGTTGCGATCCGCTGCCATCGATTGGGTTGGGCAGCGTGTTGCCTGCCGGCACGTCCATCAGGATGAAGGGCGTCAAAACGGCTTCGAGCCCGCGGGCCTTCAAATCCTCGATAGCGCTGACCACGGTTTGGTCGGAGGGCGTACCACCATAGGCCGGGCGCCCCTCTCTCTGGCTGATGACATGGCCCGAGGCACGCCCCAATCCGGCGACACTCCACACCAACGGCTCAGTGACCTTGTCTACCCGGTCGACACCTGGCTTCAACTGGCAATTTCCAGCGCGCAGATCGTCGCCAAACCAACTGACAATCAGGGATACGGACTTGGCATTGGGTAGCGTCTGTTCGAACTGGCGTAGCGAGGCGCCCCAATCCGTGGCCGCTTGGCGGGTGTGCACATTTTCGGCCAGTGCCTGGCCGTCGCCCAGAATTTCCGATACGGGCGTCTGTGAGTAGACGAACTCCCCCGAACCCGGAATGAGCACGGCACCTTTCACTTCGTCGCCAAACGTCTCGATCGACCGGTAAACTTCGAAAGACAGTTGCGGAATGCGATTGCCGTAGGGGGCCAGCGGCAAGTTCTCGAAGACGATATATGCCGTTCCGCGAAACGCTGGAGCATTAGCCGAGCCGAGATTGGCTGAGATATGCGAGTCGCGGCCCTGCGTTTGGGTGCCCTTGTACAGGCGATAAGCGAGACGCGATAAATTAATTTCGCGGCCATCGGCCCACACCTGACCCAAGCCGCTGATGACGCCTTCGCACAGCGCAACCGCAAAGGTCGCCGTATAATGGTATTCGATGGTTGTGGTCGCAGTACCGCTGCTCGGCGCACCGCCGCCCTTGCCCGAGCC
>JBEBJD010000209.1:0-3628 GCA_040080075.1 Hyphomicrobium sp.
CCTTAACCCCGCTTGTTGCCGTTGTTAAAAAAACCAAACAGGTCATGATCAAGAACGCTCACCGCTGCGACGCCACTGCCCCGGCCCTCGGGATGCAGCTGGCTGGTGTTGCGGCAGCGGCTGCGTTGACTGTCACCGGCGTATCCAACGCGGCCGCCCTTGACCTCAGCAATGAAAGCGGACTGATCACGGAAACGGTTGCCAGCCGCGACCGCCTGAGATTTTACGACGACATCAAGAAATACGGTGCCGAGGCCGTGGGCGAGCGCGACCGCAAATTCGTCCTTCCTGATGGCGTCCGCGCAGGCAACTTTATTTTGAGCCCATGGGTCGAGGAAGCCATCGCCTACGACGACAACATATTCGGAACCGCTACTGGACAGCAGCAGGACTGGCGCTCCGAACTGCGCGCCGCACTGGGAGTCCAGTCGCAACTGCCGCGTCACGTCTTAGATTTCAATCTCGGCGCCAAAATGGTCTCATTTCTCGATCATTCCGACCAAGATTACATCAATGGCAGCGCCAGCGTACGCGGTGGCCTGCATATTGACCACGCCCACACTTTAGCGATTACTGCCTCGTCCGACTTGGACCATGAGGAGCGCCATGAACTCACCGCGTCGCGTGCGGCCGCCGAACCGGTGCCGGTATGGCGAAATGGAGCCACCATAGGCCTCACGCGCGACGCCGGACGGCTTTACGGCACACTCAGTTTCTCGGCTGAAACCTTGGACTTTCAGGATGTGAAAGCCATCGACGGCAGCCGTCTCGACCAGGACAATCGCGACCAAACAATTTTCAGCGGACAACTGCGAACGGCTTATCGCTTCTCGCCGGGCTACGAAGGCGTTGCAAAAATCCGCGCTCTGCGCACCACCAATGGCGGCGACGCGGCACTGAGTCTCGATTCCAATGGTTATGAAGCACTGGCTGGCGTGTCCTGGGAAACCAATCCCCTCCTGAAGTGGGAGCTTTTGGGTGGCATGGGCTGGCGCGATTATGACCGTGCCGGTCTCGACACCTTACAAACTCATCTGATCGAAGGCCACGTGCGGTGGCTGCCAACTCAGCGGCTCTCCCTCTATGGCACCGCCCGCTACAACATCGACGATACCATCGGGGCTGACGATAGCGGGCGCATTAACCACGAAGGCCGGCTACGGGGCGAATACGAAATCTTTCATGACCTGGTGGCGACCGCCGGCGCGGGCATCACGCAAAGCGACTTTATCGAAACGACTCGAACCGACCTGGCTCTCGAGGCCAGTGCCGGCCTGCAATATTTCTACTCTAAGAACACGTTGTTCACGCTCGACTACACATACGAAGACAGGCAGTCGAACGACGAACAGTTCGATCTCAACCGCAATGTTGTCCGCTTCGGCGGACGTTTAAGGTTTTAAAGTTTAACCCATGCAAACAGCGGCAAGCGAGAGGGAGGACGAACCGGCGGGCAATTTTAGCCTCGACCGTGCGTTTTCTGCTTTGCGCCGCAAGGCCCACTACATCGCCATCTGTACCGGGCTGGCAACGGGACTGGGTGCGGCCGTCGTTATGATGATCCCGAACCGCTACGACGCATCCGCCACGATTCAGATCGATCCGCGCAAAAAGACGATATCCAATCTGGATAGCGTTTTATCTGAACTCAAGGCCGATGCTGCAACCGTTGAAAGCGAAGTCGAAGTCATCAAGTCGAGATCCATACTTCTGAAGGTGATCGATGCGTTGAAACTGCGCGACGACCCGGAATTTTCAAAGCCGGTACCCCTTGTCGAATACGTCAAGCATTTGACCGGCGCGACGCCAGCCAATGCCTTGCCAGCGCCTTCAGATTCACCACCACCGGAAGCCAACCTCAACCGCTTAGACGGTCTATTGGGGACGGGATCGCCCGGCACCACGGAGCCCGAACGCGATCCCGTTGCCGCGGCCCTTTACGACCGCTTGAAAGTAGGCCGCGTGCGCTCGACGCTGCTTATCGAAATCACGGTTTCATCTGGCGACCCTGTCAAAGCTGCTCGCATTGCCAACGCCATAGCTGAATTTTATTTGCAGGATCAGTTGGAGAGTAAACGCCAAGCAGCGGGCTTTGCTAGTGGTGTTCTCGAACAGAAGCTTGATCAATTGCGCTCCAAGCTCACGGCTGCCGAACGGCGAGTCGAAGAATTCAAGGCGCAAAACAACATCTTTGACAGCGAAGGCCAAATTCTGTCCGAGCGCCAACTTACCCGCCACATGGAACAGACGGTACTCGCCCGCAACACGGCCACCGAAACGCGCGCCAAATACGAACAGGCTAAAAAGCTTTTGGCGAACGGTATAGGCAGCAGCGCCACCACCGACGTTCTCGCCAGCAACACCGTCCGGCTTCTGCGCGAAGCGCTCGCCAAGTCGACCCAACGCGAAGCTGAGCTTTTAACTCGGTATGGCCCCAAGCATCCTGAAATGCTGAAGGTGAAGGCTGAAGTCGCCGATGCCGAGGCGCAGCTCAATGCCGAAATTGCCCGCCTCGTCTCCAGTCTCAAGAACGACTACGAAATCGCCCAAGACCGCGAACGTCAACTTGCCGACAGCTTCTCGGGCCTCAAAGATGGGCAGATTACAGCCAAGGAGGCGAGCGTTCGACTCAACGAGCTGCAGCGCGAAGCGATGACCGAAAAGCAACTCTTTGAAGCGTTGCTCGGCCGCTACAAGCAGACCGCTGAGACCCAGGATCTGCAGCTTCCTGACAGCCGCATCGTAGAACATGCCACCGTCCCGCTGGCCCCCGCCGCACCCAAACGCAAGCAGATGGTCATCCTCGCCTTCTTCGCAGGATTAGCCCTCTCCATCGCACTGGCTCTGGCCATGGAATTCGTCACCTCGGGCGTAGTGCGCGGCGAAGATATCGAACGTGATTTTTCTCTGACCCATTTGGGCTCGATCCCTGTCCCGCCTGGGGCTGACATCATGTCATCTGACCCGTCGCGCTCGATCCGCATGATGCTCGCAGAGCCGCATAGCAATTTTGCCGACACCATCCGTGCCGCCCGGCGGGAAATCGACGACAAGCGTGTCAATCTTGGCCCTCGTATCATCATGATTGCCGCGAGCATGCCCGGTGAGGGCACCAATGTGGTGGCATCGAATCTGGCGCACCACTATGCCATGACCGGCACGCGCGTACTGCTGATCGACGGAGACTTGAGACGCGGTACACTTACGCGCCAGCTTGCTTACTCCCGGCAAGCCGGACTTCTCGACGTCCTCGTTCATGGCCTGCCTATCGAGCATGCCATTCTACGCGACGCTGCGACAGGACTGTGCTTTTTGCCCGCTATTAGTCAGATGCCGATCGAGCTTTCAAGCCCTGAAGTGCTTGGCTCTGCGTACATGCGCACCATAATGGCCCAGCTCAAGCATAACTTCGATACGATTGTCATCGATACGCCTCCACTGCTGCCCGTGATGGATGGGCGCCTTATCGCCGATCTTGTGGATCAGATCGTCGTTGTCACGACATGGCGTCGCACACCAAAGCAGCTTGTACGCCGCGCCCTCAGAACTTTAGGTCACAATCAGCAAAAGATTGCTGGCGCCATCATCAACCAGGTCGATCCGGTCATCTTCCAGGAGACCCAGGGAT
>JBEBJD010000076.1:0-3626 GCA_040080075.1 Hyphomicrobium sp.
CCTTGTTCTCGACCTCGATCTGGCGGCGGAAGTGCGGGAGGATGACCTTGCCTGAGGCGTCCGCGAGGGTATGGGCGCAGGCCAACAATTCGGGAAAGGTGTCGTTTTGTGTTTTGCTCACTTGGATTGTACCGGCCTTGAGGATTGGGAACACGCAGGGCGCGCCCATTGAATGGGGTTACGCAAGCGGCGGAAAGGTTGATGTCTGGCTATCAAACGCCAGAGGAAAACTCTGTGGCTGAGTGGCATCACGTCCACCAGAATGTAACACTTTGATTGCATAATTTATTGGCTGGATTTTGCGAACAGTCGCATACCCAGTTATGCAGTCGAAAGGTGCACTGCCCTTTCAATTGCTGCCCATTACGGGCGTTTCCTCCCTAGACTTGGGCCGTTCGGTCGTTCGAACGGCCTTTTTTCACGGGCAAATGGCGCTTTTTCCGCCTGTCCCTTCAGTCGCCACCCCGTTACATTCATACCAGCCCTGCAGATTCTGCAGTTGTCCGTTGTGCATCGCAGCGTCTAATGTTGCATTGCGATATCGGAACAAGGGTGCTTGTTCATCGCATTTCCCGTGCACGAGTGGGTTCGCTTACTCGTGCGGGGCGTTTCCTCCCTAGACTTGGGCCGTTCGCAAGAACGGCCTTTTTTTTGCCCGCGCCGCTTTTTGCTGCTTGCCGGGCGAGGGAAGGACCAGTTTGCGAGGGACTACTCGGCCGCAGCGCGGTGCTCAAGCATGGCTGGCACCTCAGCAAACGTGCGCTCGATAATCGTAGTCAGATCAGCTTGCAGGCGGGCGAAGCCATGATTCTGCGTGATCGCAGTTTCGTTCATATACAGGCTACGATTGATTTCGAGCTGGATGGCATGAATCCCGCGCACAGGCCGCCCGTAGTGCTCGGTGATGTAGCCGCCTGCGTAAGGCCGGTTAAGCTGCACGTCATAGCCTTTGGCGGCAATGGCGTCGCGCAGGAAGCGTGTCAGGCGCAGATCGCAGGCATGGCCAAAGCGGTCGCCAAGCACGAATTGCGGACGCGGCGAACCGGTTTGGGTGGCGAGCGAAGAAGGCATCGAATGGCAATCGATCAGCACCGCATAGCCAAACTGCCGCCTAGTATCCTCGAGCAGGTTTGCGAGCGCCTCATGGAACGGAACATACAGCCGTTCAATGCGTTCAAGAGCATCTTCCAAGCGTAGGGGACGACGGTAGATCTCTTCGCCGTCGGCCACAATGCGGGCAATGGTGCCGAGCCCGCCAATAACGCGCACCGACTGGGTGTTGGCGTACTCGGGCAACACATCGTCGAACAGATCTGGATCGAGCTCATAGGGCTCGCGGTTGGCGTCCAGATAGGCTCGCGGAAAACGCGCTGCCAAAAGCGGCGCGCCCAAGCGGGCGGCACAAGCGAACAATTCGTCGACGCAGTAATCCTCTGATTTGCGCAGAGTCAGTGGATCGAGGCAGGATTGATCGAGGAAATACCGGGTGTAGTGGCTGCCAGAGTGAGGGGAGCACAGCACAAACGGCGCAGTGCGCTCATGAGGACGCAGAATCCTGAAGCCAGGAGTGAGTTCTGCGTCAATGGAAGCGCGCTCAAGGCCGGACATGTATCCTCGGTGTGCGTGCCGGATTCCTTTTGAAAGGCCGGCAAATCAATCATAACTCTTGCCGCCACAATGCCAATTGGCTGACGCGATGTCCATCGTGTCGCGTCCTGTTGTCAGCGTGGGTGCCCCCAATACTGTGGTTAGGGACGAGAAAGCCACACGAAAGGCATTTTTGGAATGCGACTAGCTGCAACCCCGCCTTAGGGGTATCTTGAGCAACAGCGCTCATGATGAGGGAGGCGGCGACTTCATTCAACATTTACCAAAACACCTGCACAGTCTGAAAATCGAACTGACGCATGGCATAGTTGTATTTTTTATGGCCAGTATAAATCCATGACCCTCAAGCCGTCGCAATCTCCGATGCAACGAATACTCCTCGCCGAAGACGACGAGTCGATGCGTGGCTTTCTAGAGCGTGCACTCGCCAAAGCCGGCTACGATGTGGCGTCTTTTTCAAACGGGGCAGACGCTTTCGACCGGTTGCAGGAAGAACCCTTTACGCTGCTGCTGACAGATATTGTCATGCCGCGCATGGACGGCATCGAATTGGCGCGGCGCGCTGCCGCGATCGATCCCGACCTTAAAATCATGTTCATTACAGGCTTTGCAGCCGTCGTGCTCAACTCCGAGAGCGCGGCCCCCAAAGATGCGCGTGTCCTGTCAAAACCCTTCCATTTGAAGGATCTCGTGCGCGAGGTCGAACGCCTGCTGGCCGCCTGATTTGGCCGTGTTGACGGGCGGCAGGCGGCCTGCGGCATCAACGCCGAAGCGGCGCTTGCCACCCGCCAGGTATGCCGATATACGACGGTCTCTTGTGCAGAACCCGCGGGTGCGGCTCAAGACACTTGGTTCTGGTTGGGGCACTTAGCTCAGCGGTAGAGCACTACCTTGACATGGTAGGGGTCACAGGTTCGATCCCTGTAGTGCCCACCAGCCAGTATCTAGGAGAGCCCGCTTTAACCGCCGCTGCAACTCGAACTGGGTTGTTAGAAGTGCAAAGATGGTCATGCCCGGCGGTACGGTTGTCTGCGGCGGCACGCCGGACGTCGCAGTGGGTTGACACTTAAGACGGTCGCGCATAGTTTGCGGCAACTTTTCACAAGGCTGCTGACGCCGTTCAGGGTTGCCGGTTGGGGTGGCTCTGTTCTTTCTGTCGGTTTAGCCTCTTTCACGTTTGACTGGTGCTCCTATGAAGGTTCGTAACTCTCTGAAGTCGCTGCGCTCTCGCCACCGCGACAACCGTATCGTGCGCCGCAAGGGCCGCGTCTATGTCATCAACAAGACGCATCGCCGTTTCAAAGCTCGCCAAGGCTGAGCCTGACGCGATTCCCTGCAGTATTGAGTCGACCAAAGCGTTGGGCCAAACCCGGCGCTTTTGACGTTGTGGCGGTGCGGCGCTAGACTGACTACATGATGAAACACAATTTGACCGTCCATACGGTGTTTTGCGCGCTCGCAGTCGCAGCTGGCGTCACGCTATCGCTGCCGGCAGATGCTGGCACTCCGCCTTCGGGCGAGCCGCCGCGCATGATGCCAGGCGAGCAAAACCCATCGGGCCAGCCCAAAGACAAGCAGCCGCCGATCACGCTCGGCAGCAGCCAGGCTCTGCTTGGCGGGCTTTATGATGAGTTGGCCAAAGTGTCCGATCCGGTAGCCGCAAAGCCGGTGACCGATGCGATCTGGAAGGTGTGGAATTTTTCAGGCAGCCCCACGTCAGATGTGCTGCTGGAGCGCGCCCGCGCGGCGACCGCCGACGGTGACACGGCCACAGCGCTGACTTTCCTCAATGCCGTTACCGAACTCCAGCCCGGCTACGCCCAAGGCTGGTTTTTGCGCGCCATGATCTTCAAGCTGCAAAACGACAGCCATCGCATGCTGGGCGATCTCCGGCGTGCCATTGCGCTCGATCCGCGTCACTTCGAGGCGCTGAAGGCGCTGGCCTTAGAGCTGACCGAGCGCGGTCAGAAACGAACGGCCATTGAGGCCTACAACAAGCTGTTGCAAGGCTATCCGGC
>JBEBJD010000133.1:0-16015 GCA_040080075.1 Hyphomicrobium sp.
GGCGCAGACCTTGTCATCTTGTGCGTGCCCGTTGGCTTGTGCGGGCCCATAACGGCGGAAATCTCATCCAGTTTGAAGCCGGGAGCCATCGTTACCGACGTCGGCTCTGTCAAAGGCTCGATCGTTCGCGACATGGCCCCGCACATCCCCAAGGAAGTGCATTTCGTGGCCGGTCACCCAATCGCGGGAACCGAAAAATCCGGCCCCGAAGCCGGCTTTGCCGAGCTGTTTGACGGCCGCTGGTGCATTCTCACGCCCGAGCCGCACGCGGATGCGAATGCCGTCGAGAAACTGCGCAGTTTCTGGCAGCAACTAGGCTCAAATGTCGAGATCATGACCCCAGAACATCATGACATGGTGCTTGCGATCACCAGCCATCTGCCACACCTCATCGCTTACAATATTGTCAACACGGCCGCCCACCTGGAGCGCGTGACCGACAGCGAAGTGATAAAATTCTCAGCCGGAGGGTTCCGCGATTTCACACGCATCGCCGCCTCTGATCCAACCATGTGGCGCGACGTGTTTTTGACGAACAAGGATGCGGTGCTCGAAATGCTCGCCCGCTTTTCCAAAGACCTTGCAAAGCTCACCCGCGCTATACAAACCGGCGATGGTGAAACGCTGTTCCAGCAGTTCTCGGATGCCCGCGCCATCCGCAGCAGCGTCATCCAGGCGGGGCAGGATACAACCGCGCCCAACTTCGGGCGCAACGCCAGTGCTTCGCCCTCACTGAAAGCCCCGGGCGTTAAGAGTGAGCGGACGTGAAACACCAAGTGGGCGCGCCGTTGCCGGGTGCACTCAGCGGGAAGTGGCGCGATGTGGGTATTTAGTTACGGATCATTGATGTGGAACCCTGGCTTTGCCACAATGGCCCAGTCGGTCGCGAGGCTAGATGGCTACCACCGGGCCCTGTGTATCCGCTCGACACACTATCGCGGCACCCGGCAAAGACCTGGGCTGGTATTTGGACTTGATCGCGGCGGCGTGTGTGATGGCGTCGCTTTTGAAGTTGCTCGCGAACAGACCGGGCGCGTGCTTGCAGCGCTGCGCCAGCGCGAACTGATCTATGGCGTCTATCGCGAAGTCCGGGTTGCCGTTACCTTGATTGCTCCTCACAGACGCGTCGTTGAGGCCGTAGCCTACATTGCTGAACGCGCGCATCCCAGTTACGCGGGCCCAGGCCCCGCTACGCGGCAAGCCGAGGTGGTGCGAGGAGCCAGCGGATGTGCTGGCACTAACCTCGCTTATCTTGCCAACACATTAGCCCACATGCGCGACCTTGGTCTGCGCGACCGCCCCATTGAGCGAATTGGACTGCTGGCCGCCAGTTATGCTCTGCATAGCCAACAGATTGGTTCGCGCGAACCTCCGCGCATTACTTCACTGAGCGCTGCGTGGAGAGGCAAACAGAGGCGGCTAAAGCGCCTTCGCCACAGCGATCAATCGCGCTTTCAACACCGGGCAAAATTAGGTCGCCGGGCTGCAGTACCGGCGCGCGAAATAGAAACAGGCGGAAATGCCCCGCCTGATGCTGAAATATTTTGATTGTTGATCCTTGACCAGCTTGGACGCAGCGCGCCACCACAACACAGTCAGCTTAACCGCGCCTCGACTATCAGTGGCATGACAAAGAATGAGTACCATTCATTTGGCCCGAACGCAGGTCAAACTCGACCAGCTTCGAAGCCTTGGAAGTGCCGGCCAGAAGGTGGATATGAACCTCATTGGCGCCGAGTTCAGCGCCGCGGCGGCGGATGTCTGCCAGATTGAGCGACGCGGCCTGCTGCGCCGCGCTGCCAATAGCCAGCACGGTGCGCTCGCCGTTGTCATCACGGCGAACAAGGACATAGTTTCCCGAGACGAGCGCCGGGCATTCGATCAGGCTGTAAATGGTATGGACATACCGGCGCCCAGTGGCGCCCGTCCAGAAATGGAAACGCTGAGCAAGCTCTTCCGCGCCGCCAAGCTGCGCAGCCTCGTGCACAGGCGCCTGGCGCCGTACCCTTGCATCTGGAAATTGTATGACCCGCGCGCCCATCGGTTCAGTCCCTGTTTCAAGCCGTACTCAGGCTGACAACGCTTACTCTGATGAAGTGAATGTGCCGAAAATTTCTAGCTGAATTGTGGCTCCAGCTCAGTGATTTCAAGGCACGGTAAAGAGATAGTCACGCCGTGATCCGGAGCAACACACGTTGCGCCATCATCTTTACCGCCCGTTAACTCTAGCCGTCCGGCATCAACGGAGCTGTTCCCAACGGAACACCGCCGGCGACCGGCTAACCCTCATCCGCAGCGGGAAAATCCGCAAGATCTGCAGATCCAGCACCCCTCTTGCTGTATGAGCTGTGCCGAGTTGCAGCGTGGACAGATCCGTGCCGGAATGGCCAGATGCTCCGGGCGCGCTGATCCCTCGCCCCCGGACCACGCCTCGCCTTTGCCATAATTGAGGGTGGCTTGCGGGATGACCTCAGCTCTCATTTGGCTGGCCAGGAACCCCGTCTTGATCATGTGTGTTTCGATAACTTCACCAATGGCTGCCAACAGGCTCGGCACGTAACGGCCATCGACCCATCGCCCGCCTTGGGGATCGAAGATGGCCTTGAGTTCTTCGGCCACAAACGACACGTCTCCACCACGCCGGAACACCGCACTGATCATACGAGTTAGCGCCACGGTCCACGCATAGTGATCGAGGTTGCCGCTATTGATAAAAATCTCAAATGGCCTCGTACGAGTGACGGCCCCTCCGCCAGCCATGGGCACGTCGTAGGGCATGTCGTTAATGGTGATGTAAATGGCATGGTCGCTATCGGACCATTTCAATTTGTAGGTCGCCCCTTCGAGGACGCCCGCACGTGTGAGAGGCTTGGTCATATAGACGACTTCAGCCTTGTTCTCGTTTTGCACCGCATACCGCGGGCGCAATGGGGCCTCGGCTTGGGTAGATGAACTCTCTACGGGTGGCAACGATTGCGACGGCGCATTGCTAGCCTGACTTGCGGTCACCTCAATACCGGTCTCCTTTGAGGTGACCGGACTGAGTACCGACCCCGTCACCGCGTTGGGGCGATAGGTTGTGCAGCCCTTCAGGCCCAATTTGTAAGCCTGGGCATAAACATCCTGGAACGCTTCGAAACTCAGGCCCTCGGGACAATTGATGGTTTTGGATATGGCGCTGTCGACATGGGGCTGCAGGGCTGCCTGCATCGCCAAATGATCGGACGGCAAAAGATCAGCCGTGCTGACGAATGCGGGCGTCAGAGCCGCAGCATCGCCTAACGTGCGCCGATAGGCAGCGTGCGCAAAATCTTCGACCATCTCGACGTGGCTCGCCCCTGAGACTTCGCGAACACGCCGGTTGAAAACAAAATCGAACACCGGCTCGACGCCGCTCGACACGTTACCGGCCAGCAGAGAAATAGTTCCGGTGGGCGCAATCGATGTCAGGCAACCGTTGCGGATGCCGTTCGTTACGATAGCCGCGCGCACTGATTCATCGAGCCCGGCGATATTGGGCTGGCGCAAAAATTTCTTCTTGTCAAAAAGAGGAAACGATCCTTTATCACGCGCAATTCCGGCGCTGGCATCATAAGCCGCGTTCTGAATTGTGCGCATCCAGCTTCCTGCCAGTTCGCACGACGGCGCCGTGCCATAGCGCTGCCCCATCATGATCAGCGCATCGGCCAGACCAGTGATGCCAAGACCAATGCGGCGCTTGGCCTTGGCCTCGCGCTTTTGAGCACTTAATGGATAGGCAGACACATCGATGATGTTGTCGAGCAATCTTATGGCCGTGCCCACACGTTGCTCAAGGCCTGCCGCATCTATCGATGCTGTTACCGTGAACGGGTGGCGCACCAGTGCCGCCAAATTGATGGAGCCGAGCAGGCACGCGCCATAGGCTGGCAATGGCTGCTCGCCGCACGGATTGGTGGTGTGAATCACTTCGCAATAGTTGAGATTATTGCGCACATTGACCCGATCAATAAAGATCACACCAGGCTCGGCCGTATCATAGGCCGACCGCATGATACGGTGCCAAAGATCGCGCGCGGCAAGTGTGCGATAGACTTTGCCGTCAAATTGCAGATCCCACGCTGCCCCGTCGCGCACCGCCGCCATGAACCGGTCCGTCACCAGAACCGAAAGATTGAAATTGCGCAGGCGTGTTGCATCGGCTTTGGCGGCGATAAATTCCTCGATGTCGGGATGATCACAGCGCATGGTCGCCATCATGGCGCCGCGGCGCGCCCCCGCCGACATGATGGTGCGGCACATGGCATCCCACACATCCATGAAGCTCACGGGACCCGAGGCGTCGGCTCCAATTGAACGGACCAGTGCACCGCGCGGGCGCAAGGTCGAGAAATCATGACCAATGCCGCCACCGGCCTGCATGGTCAGAGCTGCTTCGCGCACCTGTTGGAAGATAGCCCCCAAATCGTCATCGATGCGCCCCATGACAAAGCAGTTGAACAGCGTCACCGCACGGCCCGTGCCCGCTCCAGCCAGGATACGGCCACCAGGCAGAAACCCCAGATCGTTCATGGAGGCAGCGAACGTCTCCGCCCAGCGCTCGCGAACGCGCTTGCCGCCCTTTTCAACTAACGCGGCGGCGCGGGCCACGCGCCAGAAGGTGTCATCGAGCGTCTCATCGCCCGCTCTGCCCGCGTCTTGGCTCTTGAAGCGGTACTTCGTTTCCCAGATTTCGCGGGAAATCTCTGGAAGCATCAAATTAGAAGCTGGCGGGATCGGCTGCATTGCAATTTCTCAGGCATCTCGAATTCTTGCGAGATCCTACGCCAAAACCGCGCCAAGTCAACAATTGTTCGTCTTATGTTCTTTTTTCGTTCAATTCCGCCACGCGCACCCGCGCCTCTTCGGTTAGCGGCGGCGGAGTGGACGAGTTTGCGGCCTCTAACAGCAGCCGATCGCATGCGGCCTCCAGGCGTTCTTCAAACTGGCGGCGGAATTCTTTGCGCGGCAAGCCTGCAGGTACCGGCGCCAAAAATTCAACAATGATCGTGCCTGGATAGCGCATCATGCTGCGACGCGGCCAGTAGAGGCCAGAGTTGAGGGCAACGGGAACACACGAAATGCTGAGCCCTTCATAAAGGGCCACATAGCCGGGTTTGTAATCGGGTGCGGCACCGGGCGCCCGGCGAGTGCCCTCGGGAAAGATCAGAATCTGGCGCCCGGCCCTAGCCCGATCCTGCGCGACGCGGATCATAGCCTTGAGCGCGGCAGCCGCCTTATCGCGCTTGACCAGAATGTGGGCGAATTTCACGCAAAACCAGCCGTAGAACGGAATCCACTTGAGTTCATCCTTCAGCACAATGGCGGGATCGGACAACAACGGAATGAGAGCAAACGTCTCCCAAGCGGACTGGTGTTTGGCGACGATGAGGCACCGCCCCTCAGGCAGCAACTCGCGGCCCCGCACCTCCATGCGCACGCCGCCAATCACCCGTAGCAGCCAGCAAACGGTCAGCGCATGAAGTTTGAGCCCGTACATGGCCCAAGAACGCGGCGCAAAAAGCAGCCACGAGCCCAGGAGCAGAAATAAAGCTGTCACCACATAGAACGCGGCGGCAAAGAGGAGAGAACGCAGCATGGGGCAAGAGCCAGGATTAGCAGGTCAGGAGTTCTGGTTAGCTTATCCGGACTGCCAGCGCCAGTTGGTGTGAGGACGGCGGGGAGCCAGTCTCGTTGACGGTGGCACAGTTCCAAGGGGATGTCGTGCTGTGGGGCCAGGTGCCGGAGGAAGTGGAAACACGTCTCGTTGAAGGTCCGCCGGGGCTGCGCCCGCAGGATTGGAAATCCGGTTACCGCATCTTGCCCATCGAAGTCATCGCGCCCTTCGGCGGCACGGAAGAAATGGTCAAAGACTTCAAGGCCAACCTCTATCCGAATGACCCTGTGAACTTCGATGCCCTAACGGTGCAACGACACGTGAGACTACGTGCGGAAGTAAGGCGAGGAAACTCTCCCTCCTCCTCACCCCCATCCGTTTGCCTGCGCGCATGCCGATTGTTCAACGCATGCATCAGGCCTACACCACTGCTTGGAGCGCAATCATAAAATCCGCGTTCTATGGCTGGGAGGCCTTTCACTGCTGCATTTGGGGGGATTTATGGAAATTTCGAGCGAGGTGCTGGGAGCGATCATTGGCGCGACGGTCGGGTCAATTGCGACCGCGATAGTGAGTTTTGTCCTGCACAAACGGAGTTTGGCGCACGAACGGCACTTGGCTCGGGAGAAGGTCGATTGGGATTTTCTCTCAACGACACTTCCCGTACTTTCCCGGTTATTCTCGAGTACGACCCCAGACCGGATGGCATCGGAAAACGACGTCTTCTTAATGCTAGACGATGTTTACGCCTCGCTGCGCGAAGGGACCTTTCGCGGTATCTTCAGTGGCAGCGCCCACACTGAGCCAATCTCAGGAAACGTTCATACCTATTCGGAGGTACTCAAGAAGTACGTGCGGCGCGAAATCGGGCGCGATGAACTGGAACTTCACCGCAAGCGAGCTCTCGATGAGGTCAGCACACATTGGAAAAAATTACTGCCCGATGCTTCCAAGCTGTGAGTGACATGGAGAGTTTGGGGAGCCGCGATCCCGATTACCAAAGCGATCGGGTCATACCCCCGTCCAGGTCAGGTGCCCGAAAGATTGGGTAATTTGCTTATCCATCCTAAAGCCCCGATGTCTTGGCCAGGGGCTGCTTGGAATTGCCAGCAATTGAACTCTCATCCCAGTTTCCAAACGTGCGTGCCACAAATAACCGGGCCGCTGCCGGGATAAACTTCACATATTCAGAAACAATTACGCGCGTGGTGCCAACACTCAACCACCACGGGGACGGCTTGCCATCGCGAAGCGGCACGGCATGCGGGATCAATTCGACGCCGGGCAATGCTCGTCCCAATTCAGCGAGACTGCGCGGCATGTGGAACCGGGACGTGACCACAATTAACCGGCTATAGCGATGCAGCGCCACCCATTTACGGGTCTCTGTGGCATTGCCGATGGTATCCTGCGCGGCGTAATCAAGATCAACGCAGCAATCAAATGTTGCTACGGGCAGTTGCGTCAGCTTTTTAATGGTGTCGCGCCCGGTCTGCTGATTGATCCCCGAGATCAAAAGCCGCCCGCCGCGCTGATCTTGCAGCAACCGGGCTGCTTCGGCGATGCGCGTCGGACCGCCGGTGAGTGCAACGATGCCATCGGCATGGACCAACGCCTGATCCGGCATCCGGTTGACACGAGCGGCAAACAACACAAATCCCAACACGAAGAGCCATAGCACTCCGCCAATCACTGTGATCGCCGTTTTCCTTCGGGTTGTCATTTGCCGTTTTGAAACCTAGCTCGCCTCCTCAACCCCCTGGCACATCACCGCTGTCCGGTTGTCAGGGCAGTATAAACACTTGCAGCCTAACTCACGTTATTCCAGTCCCATGCAGATAATGTGACTCAATCCTCTGAGTCTTACACCAACAGAATTCGTCAGCAGCATGACCGCCCGCCAACAACAACGCGCACGGAAAGCACTGATAATCATGTCAGTCTTAGCAGATTCAATGGTTCAAAAGCCGCACCACACTCAATGCTTTGCATTGAGAATACGGTAAACGCCGACGCGCGACATCAGCATACACAGGGCGGCAACAACAACGACAACGATTCCGAGCAGGACATAGCCGGCCAAATCGAGATAGCCCGACCCAACCAGAAGCTGCATTTCAGACAAACTGACGGCCCCCCCACCAAGCAGTTCGACCATCAGCGGCATGGTGCCAAATACGATAAGTGCCGATGCCGCCCCCACCAAGCCGGCGCGCACGCCGAGCCTTAGGAAGTGCTTTTCGAATTCGCGCGCGATGAAGCGGTCAGTGGCACCGACAAAATGCAAGACCTCGACAATTTCCCGGTTTGACGCCATCGAACTCTTGGTTGCCGACACGATAATAGCCGTCGTTGCAGCAGCCACGAGCAACAGGATGGCCAAACCACCAAGCGCGAAGCTGCGCGTTACAGTGCGTATCTGCTGTTGCCAGCGCCTGTGATCATCGAGGCTCGCACCCTTGAACTTCTTTTCCAAAGCGCTCGCCACGTGCGTGAGATCGGGTGGCGCGGTCCGATCGAGTTCGATAGCAATCAGCCTGGGGACCGGCAGCGCTCTTGCCAAGCCACGGCTCCAGCAGCTCTGCCGAGGTCTCGACGCTTAAGGCTTTGACCTTGGTGATGCCCGCCTGCCCCCCAAGGAAAGCCGAAATTTCCGCAATCGATTTTTCGATATCACCGCCGTCCTGAGGCTCGACCTGTACGGTAACCTCGCTGGCAATATCCTTCAGCCAGGCGGTGGCGGACTGATTGATCATGTAGACGGCACCTGCCGTCAGGCACGCCAGGAAGCACATGATGGTGATCACCAGCGTCAGCGAACGGCCAGTCACCGAACCGGCCGGCACCACAGGCGCGCTGGTCTGCTCGCCGTTTTTTTTGAGTGTACGGGCGGGCGCATACATACCGCCGCGGTTTTCGGCCGCCAGAGTTGGCCGGGCAGCGGGAGGCGCGGTCATACCACCTGGAAACGGATCGGTTGCCGGATAGCGCGGATCGTCGGCGTAGACGGGCTCTTCATACGAGGCAAAGGGTGCGCCGGTAACCGGTCCCATATCTGGCGTCACCGGCGGACCGGCAGCCTGCCCCGTCACGGGACCCGTAACGTAGTCGTCATAACTCTCGTATCCGGGTTGAGGCCCCTGCGGAGAGTGGGGCCTGCCGGTTTTTGGGTCAAACGATCCGGACATGGCCGTCGTGCAGCTCCAGACGCGGGGCTTTATACTGCCGCATCAATTGATGATCATGGGTGGCAATCAGCACAGACGTGCCAAGCCGGTTCAGTTCGATAAACAAGCGCAATAGACGCCGCGCCATTTGAGGGTCGACGTTTCCCGTCGGCTCGTCGGCAAGCAACAGCTCAGGCTTGCCGATGACGGCCCGCGCAATGGCCGCGCGCTGCTTTTCACCACCCGAAAGTACGGAAGGATACGCATGCATTCGATCCCCCAGCCCAACCCATTGCAGCAAGTCAGTCACGTCTTCTTTGTAGTCGTCGAACTTCTTATCGACCACACGCAGCGGCAGCGCCACGTTTTCCCAAGTGGTCAAGTGATCGAGCAGGCGGAAGTCCTGGAACACGATGCCGATCCGCCGCCTCAGTTGGGCGCGTTTGCGGGTCGAAAGGCGGGTCGCGTCCTGGCCGAAAATCTCAATGCGCCCGCGCGTCGGGGGGATCGACATGAAGAGAAGCCTGAGCAACGACGTTTTCCCCGCTCCAGACGGACCGGTGAGAAAGTGGAACGAGCCTGGCCGGACATGAAAATTGACGTCATGCAGGATTTCCTGCCCGTGATCGTACTGTAAGCCCAGATTATTGAGTTTGATCACCTTAACATCCATTCAGCGCCCGCCACCTATGTCCAAAGCATTGGCGTCTTGGCTTCTTGACGCAATTCGCGCCGTCGATCAATCGGCCAGGATTGTGGCGGCCTCGTGTAACCGCAATGGGCTTTTTATACAGGTGCTGCGCAGCCCGCGCCGGCAAGCACCGTTCGCCGGAAATGTTGTGCATAATCAGCCGCCAACCGCTATGGGTGGGAGCTTCAAATCGAATCGCAGCCGCGGAGGCACGATGACCACCATACCCAATCCGGCCAGCCAAGCCGTCGACGTTATCTTTTCACCTCAAGCCATTGCCGGCCGCCTGGAAAGCCTTGCCCAGGAAATCAAGGCAGCCAACATCGAGCCGCTGCTGGTGGTCCCGATCCTCAAGGGAAGCTTCGTTTTTGCCGCCGACTTGATCCGCGCCATGCACCGGGCGGGCATGGAACCCGAGGTCGATTTCCTGACGCTGTCGAGCTACAAAAAGAGCCGCGTCTCGTCCGGCATGGTGGAAATTCTGCGCGACCTCGATCTTACGGTCGATCGGCGCAACGTGCTCATCGTCGATGATGTCCTGGACAGTGGCCGCACCTTGGTTTTTGCCAAGGATCTGATCGCGGCGCGCGGAGCAAACTCAGTTCGCACCTGCGTGCTCATCAACAAGAACGTCAAACGCGCGGTAAACGTGGCGGCCGATTTCTACGCCTTCGAGAGCGAAGACATGTTCTTTGTCGGCTACGGAATGGATGTCGCCCACCGCTTTCGCGAGTTGCCCTATGTGGGGCGCGTCGCCACGTGAGGGGACACCGGTCCGCCTAAGGCTGGACACGGCAATGAAGGAGGCAACGACGGACATGGCCCGCATTCTGCTCGCCGATGACGATAAGCCGACCCGCGACCTCGTGCGCCGCGCCCTCGAGACCGACGGCCACCAGGTGTTGCTCGCCGAAGACGGTCAGGAGGCATGGTCCGCGTTCGCCGCCGCTCCATTATCGTTCGATCTCATCGTGACCGACATTGAAATGCCGGGCACCGACGGCGTGACACTGGCCAAGAACGCACTCGCCGCATCGCCGTCCGTCAAGGTGTTGATGATGTCGGGCTTTAATGAAGCCCTCGAGCGCGGCCGCAACCTGGCGCCAGCGCGCGTCGAAGTGCTGGCCAAACCATTTACGCTCGACCAGATCCGCCGGGCCATCAAAAGCGTGATTTGAGGGTTGAGCACGGGAGTAGGTTGGCTCTCACCAGTCCGCAGCCACGCCGGCTCTGGTGAGCACGTATCGAGCCAAACTTCCAAAACAATCGCGATGCCCATGAGAAAATTGAGAACTGGGCAGCTCGCCTCAAAATAAATATCCCGGCAGCACCACCGGCACGATCTGCTCAGAACGCAACGCCGGGAATGGCGCAATTTCGGCGCAATATGCATCAAAGCACGGCCCAATCGACCGTACGCACCATCGTTTCACTACCAAATTTTTGAACATTTCGTTGCAAGAAAATGCACAAATGGGCCTACGAACTATCAGAAGGCACCATCAGCATACCCCATCACTTGATTGGTCCGATCAGCATCCCCATGTTGTAGGCTTATTAATTATAATTCGACTGCGGTTTTTAACTAGCCTGTATATTGTGTGGGAGTACAGGGAATGCCGGCACCTATTTTACGTGCCACGCCAGTGTTGCCGCATGGGCTCATGCGATGGCAAGATCTCATCCGGGAATGCATTGCGGTGGCACCTGGTTGTGAGGCGAAAGTCAATTGGTCGGATTTGCAGCGGACCGTCCTGCAAATCCAGGCCAACGGCGGTAAATCGGCTCAAGCCTACGTCGCACCCCTAGGCGACGCCATTTCAGTGAACGTTTGCCACCCACAACCCGGTGCACACGCAGATGGGGCGCTTCTGCCAAACGATGCGCAAGCTTTTTCGACATTTGTCCCCAATCTCCGGCTCGCAAAGGCGGAGCTGCTGATATTCGCGGGTCAAGCGGAGCCCGCGAGTTGGGAACGTCTCAAAGAGTACATTGAGGCCCGGCGTCAAGAAATTGAAGAATTGCTGGATCACTCCATGCTCATCCTGGACGTTGAACTCCAATCCTCGCGACTTATGATGGTCCTTGAACTCATGACCGCACCGACCATTCTGCTCGACGAAGACGCATCCGTTCGCTTCTTTAATTCAGCCGCCAAGACTCTGCTGGTACAAAAGCGGCACGTATCTCTTTCGCGTCAAAATCAGATTCAACTGCCCGACGCCGCAAAAACCCGCGAATTTAGAAAGCAAGTCAAAGAACTATCGGTAAGTCAAGAGCGCGGTCAGGACCCTATTTACCTGCGATACCGGCCTACCGAGAGTGCGGCACTGGACTTCGTGCGTCTCAGCACGGTGCCCTCTATCGCGGTGAAACACTGCGAACATCCGGAGATCTTGAGCGGCACTGTGAAGGCTGAGTTTTTCGTATCCCAGCCCACTGCCCGCATATCCGCCGAAACCATCCAGAAGGTCTTCGGCATTACGGCCTCGGAATCCAAACTTGCCGAGGCTTTATGCCAGGGCTTGACGCTTGATGGCTACGCCGAGCGAGAGGGAATTGCCATCTCTACAGCGCGCTGGCACTTGCACAATGTTCTGACGAGGACGGAAACACGTAGCCAAGCCGAACTCATTCGCTTGCTATTGACGATCTTGCATTGATCCGCCGGTAGTCATGCTGCTCGCTTTTTTTGTATCTGCCAGTGCCAAATTTCACGATTTTAAAACAATCAGCAATAGTCCCATTCAGATGATGGGTGCACAATCGATCTAAATGAATTAATAATTTATCCACGGTGGAATAAAGCGCCTCACTTGCTTTTTTAGGAACTCTTAGTGTGCGTTTTCATTTTGCCGCAAGACATACTACCAAACGTCTAGCCTGCTTTTTTCAAACACAAGACCCGCGTTTTTTTAAGCGCGGAACATAACACCAATATCAATTGCCTGGAAGATCTGCTTCGCCCTGTGCGGTGCATTGCACGCACCGCCGGCGTTATGGGCGGAGCGCTGACTACCGGGCAAAAACGCTTTGTTTGCAGTACTTTGGTCAACGCCTGGGCCGTTTCCGGATTGTCCATGACTGCTCAAGAAGCACCGGCAAGAGGAGGGTATTGCCATCATGGACCTTCAAGGCGCTACCAGCTAGCGCAATAAAATTGCTTTCAAAATAACTTTTGGAATAACGGGCACCAAACAGGGCACCGGTAAAGCTTGGCTGCTGCCGTTTTCTAGATAGAGCCATCTAGCGAATACGCAGCTCGCTTGTCTGACGATGACACATGCCTAAAGCATCAATAAGAACGCAGTGCGTTATTAAATTCTTCAATTCGTAACACAAACCGATATGTGGGAGTAGTTATCATGGCACGGATACCAGGCAACAGCCGGCGCAACACGCTGAACGGCAGCAATAGCAATGATACGATCTTGGGCTTTGGCGGCAATGACACGCTCAATGGCGGCAATGGCAATGACACGCTAAATGGCGGCAGTGGCAATGACAAGCTCAATGGCGATAATGGTAATGATACGCTCAATGGCGGCAGTGGCAGCGATTCAATGTTTGGCGGCGCCGGCAACGACGTCATGAATGGCGGCGGCGGTTCTGACACCGCCATTTTTACCGGCAATCTCTCGTCTTACATCGTGTCCGCTATTCCAGGCGGCTTCCAAGTCGCCGGCCCCGATGGCATCGATATCGTGCGCGGCGTCGAATTCTTGCAGTTCGCGGATCAAACAGTGGTCGCAGGCTTTGTAACGCCTCCGCCGAACACGGCGCCAGATGCGGTCAATGATACGAACAGCACGAACGCCGATACGATCCTCGCGAGCAACGCTCTCACGAATGTTCTTGCCAATGATACCGACGCCAACGGCGACTCTCCTTTCGTCACGGCGGTTAACGGTTCTCCAGGACAAGTCGGCGTGCAAATCGTGCTTCCGTCGGGCGCGCTCCTGACACTCAACGCCAATGGAACCTACAGCTACAACCCCAACAATTCCTTCGCCCACGTGGCGCAAGGCACCACGGCAATCGATACCTTTACGTATCAAGTATCTGACGGTAAGGGCGGAACTGACACTGCAACCGTGGAAATCAGCATCGCGGGAACCAAGCTGAATGAGCTCGGGCCGCTGACCGGTGGCGTCGACACGATTGCCGGCACGGTTCTCAATGACATCATCCGTGGCAGCGATAACACCTTCACATTCTTTGACAATGTAAACGGCGGCGATGGCACCGACACGGTCGAGTTAACCAACTCAATCATATTCAACCCACTCAATATCAATTTCCCACTCAGTCTGAACACCACCGTCAACAGCGTTGAAAATGCCGTCTTAACTGCTGTCAGCACGATCAATGCAGATCTTTCCAACTGGGTAGGCCTGCAAAAGATCACGGCGACAGAAGCCAATGGCAACAATGACATCACGCTGACGACTAACGGAAATGCCACCAGTGTCATCGTCAATGGCGGTGATGACATCGACATCAATGACGCATCGGGTGCGGACACTCTGGCGACGGTCACAGTGAACGGCGTTTCCGGCGCTACGGGAAGTGTCAAGGTTGACAGCACGGCGCTGACAAGCCTGACGGCATCGAATATAAATGATGGATCTGGGTTTATCGATGTGGACGCGGCCGCGGGTGCGCTCGCCCTGAACCTCACAAACATAAACTTGGGGGCAGTAGGTAACATCGAGGCCGATGGAGCTAGCTCAGTCGTAGCAGCGATCGGCGGCCCAACAATCAACTTCCAGAATCTGAATGCCGCTACGGCGTCGACCGTTTCGTTGACGCTAAACGCCGCTTCGACCTTCTCCAATATCAACGCCAACAATGCAGCCACTGTAACGGTCACGGCGAACGGAAATGCGAATTTCGATAACATCAATGCCAACAAATCGAACACTCTGAACCTGATCGCCAATGCCGCCATCGCAATGGGTGACATCAATGGCGGTGTCACAACGACGGCGCTCAACATCTCTGGAGCCGGGGCGGTCAGTATCAATGACGCTAATCTTGCTGCTGCGGGAGCAACTATCAATGCCACCGGCAACAGCGGCGGCGTATTCATCGATAATGAACTCCAGACCAAAACCCAATTCCAAGGCGGATCGGGTGGTGACAATGCCTTATTTGGTGCCACCACCCGGGCGAACACCTTTGGAGCTGGCAATGACACGGCCAGGTTGAGTGTTTCCGCACTCGGCGCTGGCGGCAGCCTCGATGGCGGCGCCGACAAGGACACTCTGTCGATGTCTCATGCCAACGCGGCCGCAACAGTACTCGCCTTCGCGGCCTCGATTTCGAACTTCGAAGTCTTGGATTTGACGGGCGGAGGTGCCGGCCAGACCGTGGACCTCGACAACTTCGATAGCATCGGTTTCGTCCGCACGGACGGAGGCACGGTGACCCTCGAAAACATGCAAACCGGTGAAACTGTCGAAATCTCAAACGCTGCCGGCGCTGGCACGACAACCGTCTTGGGTGACTTCGGCAGTGTCAACGATACGTTCAACGTGTCACTGCAGGGTGCACTCGACCAGGACCTGGTGATGAACGATATCGAGTCCATCGCCTTCACCACCAACGCAATTGCGGGCGTTCGCATCATCGATCTCACTGGCAATACTGTAACGACCATTACCATTGCTGGTAATGCCGGTATCGACTTTGAGAATGGCTTCCTGAGCAAGGTTCCGGATTCGGTAACACTTCTGGATGCCAGCGGGGTCACTGGATTAGGCGCTCTGGGCGCAGTGCGCGCCGAGACGCTCAACAATGCCGGAGTGACCTTCATCGGCGGAGCCGGGGAAGACGAGTTCATCGGTGACGACGGTGTCGATACACTCACCGGAAATGGCGGTAACGATATACTCACGGGCTTCAACGGAAACGATATCTTGAACGGCGGTGATGGCGACGACGAATTATTCGGTCAAGGAGATCTCGATACCTTGAATGGTGGTGCTGGCGACGACCTGTTGGATGGTGGCGGCGACACTGTTAGAGATACGTTGACTGGCGGGACCGGAGCCGACACTTTTGTTGTCGACGATCTTTCAACGAACGTGAACACGTTTGACGTCGTGACAGATGCGACAGTTGGTAGTACCGACACATTCGACTTTGGTGCAGCTATCGTGAGTTTCGCGAGTGCTGCAGTCGTAGTCGGGCCGGATTTCGCTACGGCCGTTGATAGCGCGACCGCGACCGCTGGTGACTTGGCTTGGTTCGTGTTCAGCGACGGCAACACTTATCTCGTCAACGAAGGCGGTGTGGTCAACAACAGCGCCTTCAACGCGGCCGAAGATACGATTGTGCAGCTGCTGGGCATCAAGGATCTATCGGCGGCCACGTTGGGCGCTGGCGATCTGATTATCTAGTTTGCAACAAGGTTGCCCGGGGACATTTTTGCCCCGGGCACAACCCGAGTTCTTCCGGGAAAAGTGTGGGCGGTTTTCCCGACAGAAGCACGACAAGCCAAAGTGCTTCCGGGAAAAC
>JBEBJD010000200.1:0-3591 GCA_040080075.1 Hyphomicrobium sp.
ACAACGCCGAGATGCAGTGGCCCACGATCAAGCTGAGCGATGGCAAGGAAGTGCGCCTCGACGACGCCGCGTACACGCAGTACCGCCAGTCGCCGGTGCGCGCCGATCGCGACGCGGTGTTCCGGGCGTTCTTCGGGATCCACAAGACGTTCCAGAACACGTACGGAACGGCGCTCGACGCGGGCGTGCAGGCGCACCTGTTCCGGCGCGACGTGTGGACTTCCTACGAGACGTCACAACGCGCCCGCTCAGTTCCTATGCGATTTCTCGACCTAAATGCCGAGGCGTTTGCGACGCTTGACTTGGATGGGCCCATCGAAAGCGTTCCCACGGTGCTGGTGTTGCAGCGGGGTAAGGAGATTGGCCGCATTCCGGGCTATGTTGGGCCGGAATTCTTCTTTCATTCGATAGACCGGCTGCTGGCCAAGGCACCGTAGTTTGCGCTTACGGGATAGAGTTGCCCCTTCAGCCCCGTTGTCATTGACGGGCTGATGCGCTTTGATGCACTCCAATGCCACGGCTTCGACGGGAGAGCACTATGGATCGCCGCGATTTTCTCAGAACTTCGGGAAGTGCCGCCGCCGCAGCCGGAGCCATTACGCCTTTGGCGGCCGCACATGCGCAAGGCGGCCAGCGGACCTTTGGGGAAACCGCGCATATTGCGTCAGGAGTTCGCGAACTCGGGTTGGCCATGTCTGCGCCTGACAACGGTCGCGGCGCTGGTGAGAGCGCGCGCCGGCTCGCCCGGCGGATTGAGTGCTTGACCGGGGAGCGCTATCGCATTCGCATCCTCTCTGGCCCGGCGGCACAAGACGCAGACATGATGCACGGATCGGCCAATGATCATCTTGACGCCGATGCAGCGTTCGCCTTCTTCGCAGGACTTCCAGGTTCACATGGATTGCCGCCGGTTGACCTTGATGCTTGGGTCGCTATCGGGGGCGGGCAGATGGTGTGGGATGATCTGGCAGCGGAACTGGGATGGAAGCCCTTTCTCGCCGGCCACTCGGGCGCTAACCCCGTGATTTGGTCGCGCCAGCCATTGATCGCAGCCAACGGACTCCAAGGCTTGAAATTCGCGGCAGACGGGCTCGCCCGCGACGTAGCGCGAGGACTGGGCGCTCAACCCTTTGCCGTCACCGCCTTTGAGGCCGCACAAGCGTTGTCCGAGGGCCGTATTGATGCGCTGGAGGGGCCCGGTGCAATGTACAGCCTGGCGGCTGGCCTTTCTGAGCTGGCGCCCTTTGCATTGACCGCCGGTATTAACCGGCAAGGTACGGCGCAATCACTAAGCGTTAAAATAGGTGTTTGGGACAGCATGTCTTTCTCAGAACAGACTGCAGTTGCGTCAGCTGCCGCTGAAGAGTTCCGCCTGTGCTGTGCCGAGGCCCGGGCCCATGAGCAGTTATCTTGGAGGGTTATGCGTGAGCGCCATAACGTCTTGGTTGGCGGACCGGTGGAGGAATTGAGTGACGCCATTAACCGCGTCTCTGATGCGGTGGTGGCGCATATGGCGGGTGCGAGCAGGCAGGCTCAACGCATTAATGCCAGTTTCATGGCTTTTAAGGTGATGCTGCCTATGGCACCGGCGGTCGCATGAGGCGCAATGTTGCAGCCATCTTTGAAAGTCACTAGACTTCCTCACAGCGGTGTTGGCCCAGCTGTGTAGAGCAGAGGAAAATCGGGCCGGCTTGGCCGTGTGTTGAAAAGTGCCGTGTTGTGGCAAGGAATAGTTCTATGAATGCCAATTCGCTCGATCAGGTGCGTGCTGCGACGGGCCCTCGCGAGGTGCGAGACGATCGCATGGAGCAGGTTCGTCAGCTGCTGGTCGGCGACCATCTGCGCGACATGGAAGCACGAATGACGTCCCTCGAACAGAAATTGTTCGAACTCGATGGGTCAGTCGCGCGCAAGCTTGATGCGGTTTCTGCGCGCATCGATGCACTTGCAAGCCAACTAGACTATGACCGCCGTGCAGCGTTCTCGGAACTATCGCAGGGAGTTCTGGAATTGTCAGAACGCCTGCGTGCCGTTTCAAAGGGCAGCGCAATCTAACACCAGAGTGCTTCCGGATAGAAGTACGGCTAAACAAAGAACTAGGGCCGGTCCGCGATTCATTCAAAACCGGACAGTTCCAAGTTGTTCCGTTGGATCTGACATACAGTAGCCGGCGCAGTGCGGGGACGGCGAATTTGAATTGGGAAGCGAATGCCGCACTCTGTAGACAAGCCTGTCGATAGGCTTAAAGAGCTTCTATTCGATAGAGAGGCGCGTGCCATCGATGCGTTGGCGCGCCGTGTCGAAGGTATTGAGTATTTGACCCTCGACGAGAAACGGATGCGCGAGGAACTCTCGCATCGTATCGACGGTGTGTTTGATCGCGCTGGCACGGTGGATCGTTTCGAAATGAGCGTAGCGGATGTGCTGGATGGCGCACTACGGCGGGCCGAAGTCGATCGCCACACGGAATTGGCCAGCGCCATGGCTCCGCTTGTGGTGCGCACTGTCAAAACCGAAATCCGCAACAGCCGTGACGATCTGGTCGAGGCGCTTTACCCGATGACCGGCCGCATGGTGCAAGCCTATGTGGCGAGCGCCATGAAGGACTTGGCAAAGGACATTAACCGGCGACTTGAACACAATCCACTCATGCTGCGACTGCGCAGCCTTGCGTCGGGCAAGTCGGTTGCGGAAATGGCCATCGCAGAGTCGCAACGGCTCGTCGTCGAAGAACTGTACCTGATCCGGCGAGGAACCGGCGAATTGGTTGGGCGCTGGCCGGAGGCCGAGGCAGGTGCAAGCGGCCGGGATCACGTGATGAGCGGCGTGTTGACCGCTATTAACGAGTTTTCGACCGAAGCCCTCAAAGACGATGGCAGTGCCCTGCGTCAGATCGATTTGGGCGAGCGCCAACTCTATCTGCGAGTCTCACCGTCGTTTCTGCTCGCCGCGAAATGCAGCGGATCGGCGCCCCAGCCGGTGGAAGCGGTTCTCGATGAATCGTTTTTGGAAGCGATGGAAGACCTGCAAAAGCTTAGCCACGATGACGGCGCCGCCAGCGAAAAACAAAGCACCGGAATTCTCGCTGGATTGTCGCAAAACCTGGAATCGCGGCTCGACGATAAGACTGGTGAATTGGCGACGCAGGCCGCCGGTGTCAGTCCGCTAAAAATGCTGGCGTGGATCATAGGATTGCCTTTAGCCGGCTGGCTCGCATGGATGATCTATGCTGATTACCGCACCGAACGAGCGCAGGCGATTGCAGCTACGACTCTTGCCTCATTCAATGAGCTCAACGGGTATCCTGTTTCGCTCGATGTATCGCGCTTAGGCAGAGCAGTGACGGTGTCGGGGCTAGCACCCGCGGTTGAAGTCAAAAGCGGTTTGATCGAGCGGTTACATACGGCATTGCCACACTCGGAGATTGTCGACCGGATTACAGTATTGCCCAATGATCTGGCGGCCATTGAACCGCGCATTGCCGGAGTCAAACGTGATGTCAATGCGCTTAGTCCGGAAATTGCGCGGACCCAAGACGAGATTGCCGGCGTGACGCGTGACGTCGCTGCATTGGCGCCTAAGTTAGATGCG
>JBEBJD010000233.1:0-15835 GCA_040080075.1 Hyphomicrobium sp.
GCACAAGGCCCAAGGGCCGACGCGCACTGGTGGCAACGCTTGCTTTATTCGGGATCGCGGGCAGCGGCTGGTATGCCGCCACCAAGCACGGCAGCGCGATCAAGTCATTCATTGCTGCAAAGACGTCATCCACCGCCAAGGCATCTCCCGAAGCTGCACCCGCCACACCCGCCACAGCCGCGGCGGCGGTGACTGCAACGGCGGCAGATCCTGCTAAACCTGCCGAAACAGTGCCTGTTGCCCTCTCGCCGCCCCCGCCTGAGAAGGTACAGTCCATCGAAGCAGCTTTGCAGAAGGCCGAGTACTGGAAGGTCATCGCAGCGGAATTTCCCGATTGGTACCGCGAGAAGGTTGATGCAGCTGCGAGGCTCGCGGCAGAAGGAAAATCCGACCCCGAAGTTTCAAGGACTTTGGTACAGGCGGTGGTGGAATTGCGTCGCAGCCAGTCTGAAGCCGCTTTGGGTGCGAGTAACGAAACTTTGAAGTCGTTAGCTTCGGCGTTCAAGAGCACGGTTACGCGCATGGCTAAGGAAGGCACGCCCACGTGCATGGCCTTCATTATGTCGGGTGAATCGAACGATGCGGTCGTCGCTGTCATTGCCGATCCGGCCAAAAATGCTGAAATCAATGCTCACCTTCTGGCCGTTTTCAACGCAATTTCCGAGGGCCGAAAGTCAGTGACTGCGCACGCCGACCCGGCCGACGGCGACTATAAGATGCTGGTCGCGGAACTCGTCAAAGGCGGATGGACACAGGCCGAGCTTGAACTCTTTGCCGATCCCAAGGGCGCCAGCCGCACCACACCTGAACGCTATTGCCAGATGATGCAGGACTTTTTCGCGGCCCACCTGACCATCCCCGATGCCGCCGTTCAAGACCGGCTCTTGCACCGCACGTTGAAGCTCGTTGTGGCTGGATAGTCTGGCAGCGGCTGGTCACTCACTAAAAGCGTTGGCTACAATCAGTAGCCCGCCGGCGATCGTACAAAGCACGCACACATAGGTAATGAACTCGATCACGCGGCTCCAATCCCGCACGTTATGCTCGTGCGTTGTCCTTCAGCGTCGAAAAATCGGGATGGGTCGAGCTCGGCGGCCCGACCCATCCATTAACGCCTCGCCGGCGATACGCTGCCACTCTCGAGTCGTTTAGCGCCGCCCTTGCCTGTGCGGGGGCATGGCTAGTAAGCGGCGCGATTAAACTGATAACGAGGACATGCGTCGCCTATTCCCGAGCGATTGTAATCCGCCTGTGGATAACTTTGCCATCAGGATGAATGCTCGGGGCAGTGCTTGGGCCGGACCTGAGGCGTAGTGCAGCCAGCCTGCAATCAGAGGTGACAGGCACAACACGAAGCGCTATTGCGGCGCAATCATGCTGCACATCAACGACCTAACATTCCGTATCGAGGGCAAGCCAATCTTCGAAGCCGCCACTGCGGTCATCCCCGATGGCCACCGGGTTGGACTTGTCGGGCGCAATGGCGCTGGCAAATCAACGTTGCTTCGCCTCATCATGGGCGAGGTGCAGCCCGACGATGGGTCGATCACCATCCCTAAGGGGGCCCGCATCGGCCATGTGGCCCAGGAGGCGCCGGGCGGTGATACGTCGCTCATTGATTGGGTGCTCAACTCCGATACCGAACGCGCCAGGCTGTTGGCGGAGGCTGAAAGCGCCACCGATCCCCATCGTATTGCCGAAATCCAGGTCAGGCTGGCCGATATGGGCGCGCATGCAGCGCCCGCACGTGCGGCCGCAATTCTGGCTGGACTGGGCTTCGACGAGATGGCCCAGAACCGCCCCTGCGGATCCTATTCCGGAGGATGGCGCATGCGGGTGGCCTTGGCCGCCGTGCTGTTCCTCGAGCCAGACATTTTGATGTTGGACGAGCCGACCAACTATCTCGACCTAGAGGGCACGCTTTGGCTCGAAACGTATTTGCGGACCTACCCTCATACAGTTGTCATTGTTAGCCATGACCGCGATCTGCTCAATCGCGCGGTGGGATCGATCCTGCATTTAGAAAAGGGCAAGCTCACACTCTACACGGGTGGCTACGACACGTTCGAGGAAACGCGGCGCGAGCGCCAGCGCCTTGAACTCAAACTCAAGAAGAAGCAAGACGATGACCGGCGCCGCATCCAGGCCTTTATCGACCGCTTCAAGGCCAAGGCCACCAAAGCCAAGCAAGCCCAGAGCCGCGTCAAGGCCCTGGCCAAGATGCAGCCGATCGCAGCCCAAGCCGAAGACCGTGTTCCGCCGTTTATCCTTCCCGACCCGGAAAAGCTACTCGCCAGTCCGCTTTTGCGCCTGGAAGACGCAACCGCTGGCTACACGCCGGGACAACCCATTCTGTCTAATTTGACCTTGCGCATCGATCAAGACGATCGCATCGCTCTGCTCGGCCAAAACGGTAACGGTAAATCGACATTCGCCAAGTTGCTGGCCGGACGCTTAACGCCGCTGACTGGCAAGGTGTGGGGCGTCAACAAGGTCACTGTCGGATACTTCGCACAACACCAGCTTGACGATCTCAATCCATTGGCGACGCCTTACGACTACATGGTCAAGCTCATGCCTGACGCGACGGAAGCCCAAAAGCGCACCAAGCTCGGGTCCTTCGGCTTTTCCATAAACAAAGCCGACACCAAATGCGGCAATCTTTCGGGTGGAGAAAAAGCGCGGCTCCTCTTGGCGCTGACCGCCTTCCATGGCCCGCACCTCCTGATCCTCGATGAGCCGACCAACCATCTCGATGTCGACAGCCGCGAAGCCCTCATCCATGCCTTGGCCGAGTACCAAGGTGCCGTCATTCTGATCAGCCATGACCGCCATTTGGTAGAAGCGTCTGCCGACCGGCTGTGGATCGTACGGAACGCTACGGTGAGCGCTTATGACGGCGATATGGAGAGTTATCGCGAGGAGTTGCTTGCCTCTCGCACGATTATGAAGCAGCGCGCTGGCACTGCAGGAAAAGATAGTGAGGGTAAGGGCGCTCGCGCAGACACACGCAGGCAAGCCGCTGAACGGCGTTCTGAATTGGCACCACTCAAGAAGACAATGCAAACAGCAGAAAGGCTGGTTGAAACTCTCGTCAGCCAACTCGCACAACTCGATGCTGCACTGGCAGATCCGAAACTTTATGAGGATGCGGCGCGCAGCCAGAAACTCGCCGTAGAACGCGGTCAAGTGGCCAAGCGCTTAGCCGAGGCAGAGAATGCATGGCTTGAAGCGACCCACAACTACGAGGAAGCGTCAGCCGCTTGAATGATCGCGGAGGCTGAGAATTCTTATACGAATGTCTTGTCAACTCTTTCCACAGGCACAAGTGAGCCTATGATTTTATGAAAGCCATAGCCCGGATTCTTCGTTAATACATTTGCCCAGGGGGGTTGGACTGCTCGATCTTGCGGGGTTAGATCGTGCGGAGCAGGCGGGCGCCTGTCCACTGTGGCAGACCAACTCCCTTAATTTTCAAGCCGCCGAAGCAGATCCGGCGGACGGCGCCTTTCAAGACCGCCCATCAGCGCATTTTGCCTTAGAGCATTTGCCGAAAAAGAGAACCCGGTTCCTCGTAGAAAATGCGAGGCGGTAATAGTCTAAAGGGCTGATCTGATTCCATCAGATCGCAAAGCGCTCTAGACTTTTTCGGCCACCGGCGCTGTCAACGGCAGATCCAAGCGCAGACAATCACAAGCAACAACGGGAATTTTTTCCCGCCCCTTGGATTTGCGCATCACCACAATTCCAAGAGCCGCCAACCGCTGCAACGTCCGGGTCAAACTTGCTGTTGGACGCCCTGATAACCGAGATAATTCCGCAAGAGATTGAGGCTGGCGGTTCTTGATCATCTGCAGCAGCTCGACGTTGCGCCCGCTGATCAGGCGCATCACCTGTTCTGCCGTAGCAGTTGCAGTACGGTGAGATAATGTGCCAGCGGATTGTCCGCCCGGCGCTTGAGCCGGGCCTTTTTCTCCGCCGTCCGCTTGGCGCAGTTCGATGCGAAGAACTCTGTCCTCAGTGAATGTCTCCATCACGGGGCTCTCTATTGGTTGGCACTCCCAGCATTATGGCGTGTTGCAACTGCTCTGCGCCGCAAAGAGTGCTTGTGCATGAACCAATCTACGCGCCACGCACTTTGTAAGATCACTAAAGCGCCCAATGAATTACCGTCAGAGCCCCGCGCCACACGTCAACGGTTTACCCAGCGCCCACCCGTTAGACAGACTATGGGCGGTGGCACGCCGCAATAGATGTCAACCCCGGCTTATTTCAAGACTCGCGGGACTGTTTGACCAAGACCCTTGCCGCCTCACCCAAATGCTTCACGGTGATACCAAAGTGTTCAAACAGTTTGGGTGCAGGGGCCGAAGCACCAAAACCCGACATGCCGATGAACTGGTCGGATTTGCGCAACCACTCATGCCAGCCTTGAGCGACCGCCGCCTCGATAGCGATGCGCGGTGCCTTACCCAGTACGGCGTCGCGATAGGTGCCGGGCTGTGCACGGAAGAGTTCGAAGCTTGGGATCGACACGACGGCAGCGTTGATCCCGTCCTTGGCAAGTGCCGACGCGGCCTCAACAGCCAATGCCACTTCCGAGCCAGTCGCTATCAACGTGACATCACGCGATGCCGGTTCGCTGACGACGTAAGCGCCCTTAGCCGACAAGTTTTCAGCACCGTCGCGCGCCCTCAAAACGGTAGGCACGGCATCGCGCGTGAGCGCCAACACGGACGGCGCCGATGTCGACTTCAGTGCAATATCCCAGCACTCGATCGTCTCCAAGGCATCGGCAGGGCGCAGAACCTGAAGATTGGGTATTGCCCTCAAGGCGGCCAGATGTTCAACCGGCTGATGCGTCGGGCCGTCTTCGCCCACACCAATAGAATCATGCGTCATCACATAGATGACGCGCTGCTGCATCAGGGCCGACAGGCGGATTGACGGCCGGCAATAGTCGGTGAAGACAAGGAAGGTTGCGCCAAACGGAATAAAGCCGCCGTAAAGAGCGATGCCGTTCATGGCCGCGGCCATCCCGTGCTCACGCACCCCGAAGTGAATGTAGTTGCCGTCAAACTTGCCCGCCGACACCGGAGCGTAGTGTTTGGTCTTGGTGCCATTCGAAGGCGTCAAATCGGCGGAGCCACCAACAAGCTCGGGGACTGCTGCAATCAAATGTTCAAGAGCCATCTGCGACCATACGCGCGAGGCCCGCTTGGTAGTATCGGCTGCAAATTGGGACTTGGCAGCGGCCACTGCCTCAGCAATGGCCTTGCCGCGCGAGGCCGCTACCGGGCTTTCCAAGGCGGCCTTGACGGCCGGGCCTGCTTTTTCAACGCGCGCGGTCCAGGCCGCATAATCAGCGCTACCACGCTTGGCAAGACCGCGCCAAGCCTCAAGCACCGGGGCTGGCACTTCGAATGGGGGATATGGCCAACCAAGTTTTTCGCGCGCGCCCTTGATCTCTTCTGCACCGAGCGGGCTGCCGTGCGTATCTTTGGTACCCTGCTTGGTCGGTGCTCCGAAACCGATGATGGTTTTACAGGCAATCAACCATGGCTTAGAGACGTCTGCTCTGGCAGTTGCCAGTGCCTTGGAAATTGCTTTGGTATCGTGTCCATCGATCCGCACAGTATTCCAGCCCGACGCGGTAAAGCGGGCAAGCTGATCATCCGACACCGACAAACTCGTGGCGCCATCAATAGAGATCGAGTTGTCGTCCCACAGCACGATCAGCTTTCCAAGCTGCAAGTGACCAGCCATCGATATCGCTTCATGACTGATGCCCTCCATGAGGCAGCCATCGCCAGCAATGACATAGGTATGATGATCGATGACGTCAGGCCCGAGCCGCGCGTTCAACATGCGTTCGGCCAGTGCCATACCCACGGCGTTCGTCAAACCCTGTCCCAGCGGGCCAGTGGTGGTTTCAATACCGGCGGCATGACCATGCTCGGGATGCCCGGCAGTCTTCGATCCAAGCTGGCGGAAGTTGGCCAGTTCGCTCATTTCCATGCCGGGATACCCGGTCAGGTGCAGGAGCGAGTAAAGCAGCATCGAACCGTGCCCCGCCGACAGAATGAAGCGGTCGCGGTTGGGCCACAGGCTGTCAGAGGGATTGAAGCGCAGGCATTCGGCAAACAGCACAGTTGCCACATCGGCCATGCCCATCGGCATGCCGGGATGGCCCGAATTTGCCTTCTGCACGGCATCCATCGACAAGGCGCGGATCGCGTTGGCCATATCGCGATAGTTCAGTGCCGCTTTGCCAGCCGCATCGGCCTGCGCTTTGCTCATGTTTGCAATGCCCGGAGGTTGGGGCGCGGAATGCACCCAATGTGTCAAGTTTCTGAGGGCCACGTTTATCGGGGCTTGGCGCCCCCGTCTATGGTGCAAAACTTGATGATACACGGCAAAATCGGCTGACCCGGCCCCATTTGCCACTTTGCCTCATGATTTGACGGCGGCTTTGGTTCCTACCTCCTGACCAAGACGGCTCTCCTCGGCGGCATCTTCTTCGAAGAGCTGCTGCAATGTTGCCGCATCCGTGCGCGCTCTGGCCTGCATCCGCTCCGTGTCGGAGTAGTGCTTATAGTCCTCACTCAAGCGGCGCTCGTCGTGGGAACGGAAGGTGCGCACCGTGCGTTCGGCTTCGCGCTCACTGATCCCGAGCGTAACAAGAAGCTGCCGCGTCGTTTCCAGTGACGACAAGAACGTTTCGCGCTGAACATTTTTGACGCCGAGATCGAAGAGGCGATGCACGTGATTACGATTGCGCGCCCGCACGAAGATGGGAACCTTCGGGTGTCCGGCCGTGACCATTTCGGCAATGCGCAATGAAGCATCGACATCGTCGATTGCCAGCACGAACGCACGAGCCTTCCCGATCTGAGCCGCCTCTAAAATGTCCGGACGGCTTGCATCACCAAAGAACGCTTGCGAGCCAAATTTCTTCACAAGCTCAACTTGCTCAGAACTAATGTCGAGGGCCGTGAAAGGTATCCTTTTTCCGCGCAAGACGCGCGCAACAATCTGCCCATACCGGCCAAAGCCGGCAATCACCACATGACCATCGTTTTCGGGAGGCTTTTCATAGGCCGAAGCCGCCCCCGCAGCGTTGGGCAACGCCTGCTCAGCCATCAACAGCAACGGCGTCAAAACCATGGAGAGCGTGACAACAAGTGTCAGGAATTCAGCCACGTCATGTGTCAAGACGCCTGCGCTAGCGCCAGCCACGAACAGCACGAATGCGAATTCACCGCCCTGGCTGAGCGCCAGTCCAAGGCGGCGGGATGGCCGGGCCTCCAATCCATAACGCGATCCCAAGAGACTCAAGACCACCGTTTTTGCCGCCACTAGTAGTAATGTGATGCTGAGGACCGCTACAGGACGCTGCAACAGAAGATCGATATTGAGCGACATGCCGATGGCGGTGAAAAAGAGCCCCAGAAGCAGCCCCTCGAAGGGCTGAATATCGGCTTCGAGCTGGTGCCGGTAAGAGCTCTCCGCCAATAGCGCTCCAGCGATGAACGCGCCAAGCGAAGCCGACACGCCCGCCTGCTGCATAACAAGTGCAACCGACACCACCATTAGCAAAGCCGCAGCGGTCATGGCTTCGCGCACCTTGGTGCGGGCCACCAGCCGGATCAATGGATCAAATCCGAAATATCCAACTGTTGCCACACCGGCAATGGTTGCAATCGCTTTGACGGCCGAAGTGAAATCCATCGGAGAGGCCGAGGCCGCCGCAGTGACGGCAAACAGCGGCGCCAGTGCAATAAGCGGAATGGCTGCCAAATCTTGAAACAGCAGAACGGCGAATGCCGCGCGCCCATGGCGGGCTTGCAGATCTCCTTGCTCTTCGAGCACCTGCAAAGCAAAAGCCGTCGACGATAGGGCCAGCGCGAGACCCGCAAAGATGGCCGCTTGCCATGCCAGCCCAAACGCCACACCCAGTGCAGCTAAGACCATGGCCGTCGCAACCACCTGAGCCCCGCCGAGCCCGAGGATCGCCTGCCGCATCGCCCAAACCCGCTTAGGCCGCAGCTCCAGTCCTATGAGGAACAAAAGTAAAACTATGCCAAATTCTGCGACCTGCAGAATGTCGTGCGCCTCGTTCAGCGCCACGGCCCTTTGCAGCCCGTGAGGACCTAAAAGTATGCCCGTGCCTAGATAGCCCAGCACAGTGGGTACCCGCAGCAGCCGGGCCAACGGAGCTGCCAGCACCATGGCCGCCAGTAACACCACGACATTGCTTAAGCTCACGTCTTGCATGACGTCTCCAGATTACCGGCCTCATTGCCGCGGCAGGTTCGCCGGGATCAATCCAATATCGCCGAAGGCCCGTAGCGTGTACATAAAGGAACCAATCCGCTATGGTCTTGGCATACGAAGCATCACCTCGCACCTACCGGCCGGTGATTTCTACGATCACAACGAGAGCCATGGCTGATTTGTTGCACCGGGTTGCAAGTGCACGCGACGTAGAGGCCTTCAAAAAGCTTTTTCAGTCCTTCGCTCCCCGCGTAAAATCCTACATGATGCGCCAAGGCGCAGACTCCAATACCGCCGAAGAACTGGCGCAAGAAACGCTGCTCATGGTGTGGCGCAAAGCGGGGCTCTACTCGGGCGAAAAGGGCAGCGCGACCACTTGGATTTTTACAATTGCCCGAAATCTGCGCATCGACCGCTTGCGCCGTGAGGTGGCTTGGCAGCCCTTACCCGAAGGCGCGGACGACGAGCCCTCCGGCGACCCTCTACCCGACGAAGAACTCGATGCACGCGAACGCAGAGACCAAGTGCGCGCGGCGCTCGCCGAGTTACCAGCAGACCAATCCGAAGTGATCACACTGTCGTACATAGAAGGCTTATCGCATAGTGAAATAGCAGAGCGGCTAGGGCTCCCGCTGGGAACTGTGAAATCGAGGATGCGCTTGGCCTATCAAAAGGTTCGCTCGGCGGTCGAGGACTTGAATTAGATGACGATTAAGCACCATCCAGACATTACGACACTGATGAGCTGTGCAGCGGGAAGCCAGCCGGAGGCCATGGCCGCTGTCGTTGCGTCGCATCTGGCGGTGTGCCCAGCCTGTGCCGTTCAGGTGTCGAAACTGGAGCGCATTGGTGAAGCGCTGTTTGATCGCATTGAACCCGTCAGGCTCGACCGGGCTGCGCCGGTAGCCGCAGCCAGGGCGCTAGAAGCAGGCGATGCGAGGTCAGCAGGTTCGCACACGGCGCCGGGCGAAATACCCTGGCCGCTTATCAGCATCATTGGTTCTGAGTTGGATGCGATTGCTTGGAAGCGGCTGGGACCGGGACTGTGGCACTATCCACTCAAGCTATCCAAGGATGCCCGGGGCGATCTGCGGCTGATCAAAGTGGCTCCAGGCTGCAAATTGCCCGAGCATGGCCATGGCGGGGAAGAGATGACGTTGATTTTGCGCGGCAGTTATACCGATGTGACCGGTCATTACTCGGTAGGCGATGTCGCCGATCTCGACCCAGATATAGAACATGCACCGCTAACAGGCGCCGGCGAAGGTTGTATTTGCCTCATTGCAAGCGAGAAACCGGCTCGCTTCAAAGGTCTCTTCGCGCGTATAATGCAGCCGCTCGCGGGCCTTTAGCGCGGGCCACTGCTAGGTGGTACCGGCTTTTGACAAAAAATCTCCCATGGGCGACAGCTTGGGTCACGGGTGCCAGTTCGGGCATCGGGCGCGAGCTTGTGCTTCAGTTGGCGCAGGCTGGCGTCAAGGTTGCAGCTTCCGCGCGTTCTGCCGATAAACTCGGCGAGCTTGAGCGAGTACAGCCGGGAATTAGGTCCTATCCTCTGGACGTCACCGATGCTGCAGCCGTGGCGCGCACCTGCACCGAAATCAACGCTCAACTCGGCTCTATCGATCTTGTCGTGTTGAATGCGGCCGTTTGGCAGCCTATGGGAGCGAAGGATTTTGATTGCGAAGCCGCCATCCAGGTCGGCAATGTCAATTACAACGGTGTGGTTTGGCCATTGTCCGTTGTGATGCCGCAAATGATGAAGCGCCGGTCCGGTCAAATCGCGCTCGTTGGGTCCGTAGCTGGCTTTCGCGGCCTGCCCAAGTCTGTGACATACGCTCCTTCAAAGGCAGCGCTGATCAACCTTACAGAGACGCTCAAGACCGATCTTGAAGACTACGGCGTCAAGATCAGCATCATCAACCCAGGATTTGTCGATACGCCCATGACCCGCATCAACACGTTCCCGATGCCGTTCATGGTCACCGCGCCCGATGCCGCCGCGCGTATGATCACTGGCCTCAAGGCTGGCCGCTATGAGATTGGATTCCCGTGGCCGACCTTCCGCATGATGAAGCTGTTCCGCAAGATGCCTAATCAATTGTACTTCCTGATTACGCGCTTCATGCAGCCGCTGGGCAGTCAGGATTAGGGAGGCATTCGCCGTTGTCATCAAAACTTCCATGGAAGACTGCTTGGATAACAGGCGCGAGCACCGGCATCGGCCGAGAGATTGCACTTCAACTGGCTGAGGCCGGCGTGAAAGTGGCAGCCTCTGATCGCGTCGTGGACAAGCTCACCGAATTGGAACAGCTCCACCCAGGCATCAAGTCCTTTCCGCTTGATGTCACTGGCAGCGAGGCTGTAAAAAAAGCGGCCGGAGACATCAAAGCCTATTTTGGGGCCATTGATCTTGCCGTTCTGTGTGCCGGCGTCGCGCATCCCATGCATGCGGAAAACTACGATGCAAAGCTCGCCGTTCATTCCATGGACGTGAATTTCAATGGCAACCTGCGGGCTCTTGGATCCTTGATGCCAGACATGATCCAGCGGCGTGCCGGTCACATCGCCATGATCGCGTCGATGACTGGATATCGCGGCATGACTGATTCAGCCGCCTATGCGCCGTCAAAAGCCGCAATCATTGCGCTGGCTGAATCTCTCAAACTCGATTTGCAGCGATACGGCGTCAGAATGACCGTTATCAATCCAGGTTTTGTCGATACGCCAATCACTCAGCAGCTCGACTACCCCCTGCCCTACATCATGACAGCGCGCGACGCAGCCACGCGCATTATTGCCGGCCTCAAGGCCGGGCGCTACGAAATTGCGTTTCCCTGGCAGATGCTGCTTACGACCAAATTGGGCCGCATAATGCCCAATGCAATGTATTTTTGGTTCTGCCGCAAGATCGATGAGCAGGGCAAAGCACAGACATGACCGCCGCTTCAGGGCGCGGTCACTGAGACGGGCCCTTCTTGACCATCCGGTAAATGCCGACGTCTGTGAAGCCCTGCTCAAATCCTACTTCACAGTACGTTAGATAATACTCCCACTTGCGCTTGAAGGACTGATCGAAGCCCAGCGCTGCGATCGACGGCCAGGCAGCCTGAAAGCGGCTTCGCCAGTCGCGCAGTGTCAGCGCGTAACTTGGTCCAAAGCGCTCAACCGTTTCGAATTGCAACCCAGCTCGCTCCGACATTTTTTGTAAGATGCTGACGGTCGGTAACATGCCGCCTGGAAAAATATGGCGCTGGATGAAATCCGGCCGTGAACGATAAAGCGCAAAATCCTGTTCGCGGATGGTAATCGCTTGTACCACTGCACACCCGCCAAGCTTCAAGCGGCTGTAAAGTGCGTCGAAATAGCAAGGCCAGTTTTCCTCACCTACAGCTTCGATCATTTCGATCGAAACCACGCGATCATATTGCCCCGTCACATCGCGGTAGTCGGTAAATGCAATCTCGGCACGTGTCTGAAGTTTGTGCTGTTCCATGCGTTCTCGCGTATAGGCCAGCTGCTCCGCAGAAACGGTGACCGCCGTCACGTGCGCTCCTGCTCGTGCTACCCTTTCGGCCATTCCACCCCAGCCGCAGCCGATCTCCAAAAGTGACGTCCCCGGCCCCAGCTGCAAAGCCTCCAGCACCCGCGCGTACTTGGCATCCTGTGCTGCCTCCAAATGCTGCCCAGCGCTTGCATATAGTCCGCTCGAATAAGTCATGCCTGGATCAAGCCATAACTTGTAGAATGCATTGCCCAAATCATAGTGTGCGCGGATGTTGGCTTTCGAGCCTGCGCGCGTATTGGCACGGGCGCGATGCCAGCCTTTGTCTGCGCTTCGCACCTGGAATAGCCCGCGGCCCGCATCTGCGATCTGATCAAAATTTTCCGCAAAGAACCGCATGAGGCCAGCCAGATCGGCAGTTTCAACATCGCCATCGATGTAGCTTTCGGCAAACCCTATCCCTCCTTTGCGCGCCGCCCGCCATAAGGGACGCAGCGAATGCAGCCGGATATTGGCCACCTCGGGACCGCGCCCCAGCACTGCTGAGCAGCCAGAAGGTCCCGAAACCCTCACAGCTGCACCCTCTAAACCCTGCAAGGCCCGCTGTGCCGCGCGCAAGAGGAGCGCATCGCGCGCTGAAGCCACAGCTCCGGCCTTGCGTTGCACCCCTGCGCCATGAGCCTGAGATTGCGGAGCCATTGAAGTGTCTTTCATGGTTTCAGGGTCTGACTGGTTTTGCCGGCATAAGTGATCGAGTAGCCGGGTTTGCTTCGGCCACCGGTCAGCGGCACCCCCTTCAGCCAAAGCTTCAAAGCTTCGAAATGTATGGCGCCAATGATTTTTAGAGTGAGGAGTGGAAACCGGAATAATAGGGCCAGCAGCCTACTGTCCGACCACGCTTGTGACCGGCCCGTGAAATGGGTTTTGAGTAGCGCACCGTCTGCATCAGATAAGTGCACGCCGACCAGAAGGCCGTCGCCTGGAACCGTAACCCGGAACCCATATCGGCCCGACGCCCCCGCGAACGGAGACACATGCAGTTCTTTGGCCGCCGATTGAGCGTAGACGTGTCCATGTGGTTGGCCAGCGTCTAATACGTAACTGCGCCGTTCACCCCATGTATTGTTGACCTCATAGATCAGCGCTGCGAGATGTCCATCGCCGGCTACCGCATAGTAGACGCTGAGGGGATTGAAGACATACCCGAGTACCCGGGGGTAGGCCAGCAACAGAATTTGCAGCCCCGCCGTATCTAAACCCGAAGCCTTGAATACGTCCCGAGCGTGCTGTTGCAGTGGTGTCGCATCGCCTGGACCGTGATCACTGTCGTAAAAAGAAAGGAGGTTGAAGCGATTGCGCGAAAAGAGCCGCGACTGCAACGCGACGGCGTCGAGTTGATCGAGGTCCAGCAACAGAGAAAACACTCCATAGCTGAGCGCGTGTGGTCTGGGCCGCAAACGCTTATGCACCACATGTCCGGTATAGATTTGCGCGGCTGGGATCATTGCGCGGCAGCCTGCAATGAGGGGACACCACGGTCACCAAAAGTCAGGCGGCCGTTTTCACCTTCCACCCGCCACGGGCGGCGCACATCACCAAGTTCCTCGGCCGCAGCCAATCCCGACTGCAGTCCATCCTCATGGAAGCCAAAGCCAAAATAGCTGCCTGCAAACCATGTCTTGGACTGACCCTGCAGTGACCATAGGTCTTTTTGAGCCCGGAGTGCAGCCGTATCAAATACCGGGTGATCATAAGCAAAAGTGGCAATTATCTTGTCTGGCTCAATCCCCGCTTTCTGATTGAGCGAAACGAAATAATTGTGCTCGGTGGCGAGTGGCTGCAGCTTATTCATCCAATAGCTAACTGACGCACCGCGATCATTGCCCGGCTCCGTCAGACCCGCATAATTCCAGCTCGCCCACACCCGGCGGCGGCGCGGCATGAGGCGGCTGTCGGTATGCAAGACGGCGGCGTTGCGTGTATACTGGAAGGCGCCCAGCAGGCGTTGTTCGTGCTCTGAAGCATCGCTCAAAAGTTGAAGTGCGGTGTCCGCATGACATGCCATCAAGCAGCGATCAAAGACTGCCGTTTGTCCGCTCACAGTGCGAATTGATACACCCTCCCCGTGGCGGCTAATCGATTGGGCGCCATCGCCCATGGCAACGCGGCCCTTAAATTGAGACACCAAACGCGATACATACTCACGGCTGCCGCCGCGCACCGTGCGCCACTGGGGGCGATCCCTCATTTGCAGAAGCCCATGATTGGCAAAGAAGCGCGCAAAGCTATGCGCGGGAAAGTCTTCGATGCTGTGCGCGGGAGCCGACCAGATGGCAGCCCCCATAGGCAGGATATGGCGTTCGATAAACGTGGGCGAATAGTGCCGTTCCTGCAACCACTGACCGAGCGTCAAATGCGGATCGTCTGCCCCGGCAGAGAGCTTCGAGGCCTCGGCAAAGAACCTGCTTATTTCTGCGGCCATACGCCAGTGCCGGGGCGACACGAGATTGGATCGCTGTCCGAAATAGCCGTTTACGCCGTTGCCATTGTATTCGTAGCGGCCGCCATCAATTGACACCGAAAAGCTCATACCGGTTTCGGCGACCGGCACATCCAACTGAGCAAAAAGTGCGATCAGGTTTGGGTAGCAAGCGGTATTGTAGACAATGAAGCCGGTATCAATGGCGACGTTGCCGCCGGCCTCCCTAACGTCAACGGTATTGGCATGTCCGCCAACCCGCTCGTCTTTCTCAAACAATACGACGTCGTACCTGCGCGACAGAAGCCACGCCGCACTCAGACCCGCTATTCCTGCACCGACAACCGCAATGCGCACACCACTATCGCCCATCTCCGGCCTCGCCCATCTCCGGCCGCAACCGGAACCGGCCCCAGAAATTTGAGGCCACAGAGCTACTACGCTGCGATTGGGGAATTGGTTTTCTCTCAGCCCCGTTGAGACCGTGCCACCGGCAAAGCAGCTGCCAACGGTCTGGCGCCGCCCAACCCCCGGGAACCAACAACTGCAGCCACGTCCCATGCAAATTGAAATTTCTTATTCATTTTTTCATAACCTTAACAGGTTGTTTACCAAGGTTTCCGCAAACTGACCCCAGGCCGCGTTCGACCAGCCAGACACTGAGCCTCCGGCTTTTTGTGGGATTGGTCGTTCAAGGTTCAAACACTCTGAATGATGCCGCTTCGTCCCGTCTCAATACGAGGGTCACGTGATGTCTATTGATCAAGTCCTGCGTGCGATAGGTACTGTCGCCTGCCTCTATACTGTTGGCCTGTCCGTCTCAGCCATGACTGTGGCGTCTTTGGGCGCCATCAGCTATTCGACCGCCTCCTTGTGCAGCGGCCGCAATTGCGGTGCTAGCGTGGTGGCGCAGCATCACGCAGCTCCCGCGACCGCCTATGAAGCGGTCTTTGTGGCACCCATGATGATGTTCTCCAGCACGCCCTAGTGTTCTGGATCGAACGCTTGATTCCCGGGCGGCGGCCGGCAAACGTTCGATGCTCCAGAACACAATCATAGTGTCGGATAGGGTTCCGGGCGGACGATTTGGAACCAAGCGTCAGAGCCGGGAACCCTAGCGTCAGCCGCCGGCGGACTCTACTTAACGCTGGGAGCCTCGTCTTGAAGCGGAGAGACTGGGCCTCAGGCCTCTCCGCGGGGCTTCTTTTTGATAAGCGCATCTATGGCCACGAGGTCGCGCAGCAGCGCCTCGAAATCGCGCAGCGGCACCATGTTAGGGCCGTCGGAAGGGGCGTGGTCGGGATCCTGATGGGTCTCGATGAATAGACCGGCCACACCCACAGCCACAGCCGCGCGCGCCAACACCGGTACGAATCGGCGATCGCCGCCAGAACTTGTGCCTTGTCCGCCTGGCTGCTGCACGGAATGCGTGGCGTCAAAAATGACTGGTGCACCTGTCGACGCCATGATCGGCAACGAGCGCATGTCCGCGACCAGCGTATTGTAGCCAAACGATGCTCCACGCTCGGTCAGCAGCACGTTGGGATTGCCCGATCCCACAACCTTGTCGACGG
>JBEBJD010000166.1:0-3541 GCA_040080075.1 Hyphomicrobium sp.
CACTACCCGGCGCCGGCGACAGTGAGCGGCACGCGAGCCCCCAAGCCCACAAGTAGTGTGACACCCCGACAGAGCGTTGTCAGCCGCCGCTGAGCAATCGTTGATTACAGCATCCTCATTTTGATTGCGGGCATGGACCGTGGTAGGTCCAGTTCCACGAATGGTTTGCGCCTGGTGCCCGGCGGCCGGCTCCCCTAAGGCGAATCGCCGGGCACGAAAAAAATGAGGTCTCAATGCTGCCGTTAGACGTCAATCTCGCTGCCGAAGCCGCCCACGCCGCAACGAGCCCGCCCGATCTCGGCCCGTTGCCCGAGTGGGATTTGTCCGATCTTTATTCGTCGCCCAAGGCCCCCGAAGTACCGCGTGATCTGTTGGCGGGCAACGCCGAATCGGCACGCATTAAAACGGCCTTTCAGGGCAAACTTGCGAGCCTAGCGGCCGGAAACGTGGCTGAATTGGCCAGCGCCATAAAGGCGTATGAGCAACTTTCAGATCTGTTGGGTAAACTTGGCTCCTATGCAGGGCTCTATTTCGCAGCCAATCAGTCTGATCAGAAACGCGCCAAGTTCTATGGCGACATCTCTGAATCCCTCACCAAAATGTCATCTGAGCTGATTTTCTTCGAACTCGAACTCAACCAGATTGATGAGGCCGTGATGGCGCGTGCGTTGTGCGCGCCCGAGCTTGCCAAATACAGGCCCTGGCTCGAAGACCTGCGCAAGGAAAAGCCCTATCAGCTCGATGAGAAAATCGAGCGACTGTTTACCGAGAAGGGTCAAACAGGCAGGTCAGCGTTCAACCGCCTGTTTACTGAGACGATGTCGGGACTTCGTTTCAATGTCGAAGGCGAGGCCCAGCCGCAAACGCTCGAACCCGTCCTCAATATGCTGTCGAGCCCCGATGGCACGAAGCGCAAGGCTGCGGCGCAAGCCATGGCGAAAACCTTCGGCGACAACATTCGCCTCTTTACCCTCATCACTAATACGCTTGCCAAAGACAAAGAGATTTCCGATCGCTGGCGCGGTTTCGCCGATGTGGCCGACAGCCGCCATTTGGCCAATCGTGTCGAGGCTCCCGTTGTTGACGCGCTGGTGGCATCGGTGCAGGCCGCTTATCCCCGGCTCTCGCATCGCTATTACAAGATGAAGGCCAAGTGGCTGGGCATGGAACAACTCAATCACTGGGATCGCAACGCGCCATTGCCCGATAAGCCCGAGCGTGTGTTCACGTGGAAGGAAGCCGAGGCCACCGTTCTCAAGGCCTATGGTGCATTCGCTCCTAGCATGGCTGCAACCGCGAAGGAGTTCTTCGACAAGGGCTGGATCGATGCGCCCGTGCGCGAAGGCAAAGCGCAAGGGGCGTTCTCGGCGTCGACGGTGCCGAGCGTGCACCCGTATGTGCTGATGAACTATCAGGGCAAGCCGCGCGATGTGATGACTTTGGCGCACGAGTTGGGGCACGGCGTGCATCAAATGCTGGCGCGCGAACAGGGCCCCTTGCTGGCGCCGACGCCTCTCACGTTGGCCGAAACTGCGTCCGTGTTTGGCGAGATGCTGACCTTCAAGGCGCTGCTTGCTGAGACCACATCGGTTAAAGAGCGCAAGGCCATGATCGCGGGCAAGGTCGAGGACATGCTCAACACGGTGGTGCGCCAGATCGCGTTCTATTCGTTCGAGCGCAAAGTGCACGAGGCGCGCCGCAATGGCGAACTGACCAGCGAAGATTTAGGTGCCTTCTGGATGGACGTACAAAAGGACAGCCTTGGTGACGCCATTAAGTTTGGTCCTGGCTACGAGGTCTTCTGGACCTACATCCCGCATTTCATCAACTCGCCGTTCTACGTATATGCCTATGCCTTTGGTGATTGCCTAGTGAACTCGCTTTACGGGCTTTATCAGGAAGCGCATCCGGGTTTTGTGGCCAAGTACTTTGATCTCTTAAAGGCCGGCGGCTCCAAGCACCATTCCGAGCTGCTAGCGCCCTTCGGATTGGATGCTCGCGATCCTGAATTCTGGAACAAGGGCCTGCGCGTCATTGAGAGCATGATTGACGAACTTGAGGAGATGGAGAAGGCTGTGTGATGGAGTAGCCCCTAAGCGGACGACGCTGATCGGCAAAAATCCACAGGGCACTCGAAGCACAGCCGCAAGCACCAGCCATCTGACTCGCCGCCAAACGGCGACTGCCAGGGGGTTACCGTTCTTGTACACGATTGGATCGCAAAATGCTTTATGTATGCAACAGGGAACAAATGTTTGCCCGGGACGTCTTAGTCTGAGGGAAGCAGGGCGTTAAATACCGTCTTACAATCAATCATCACAGCCGCGGGCTTTAGGTCCAATCTCGCGCCACACGAAGGACCATCTCATGACGTCAAGTATGATGTTCCAGCCGCCGCTTGTGCTCGATTCGAACAATGGCAACGCATTAAAGAACTTTCCGATCACCCTGAGAATATATTCTGCAGCTTCTGACAAGCAAGACCTGTATCGTTTGCGGTACCGCGCGTTCCGCCATGCTGGCTGGATCGAGGAGAGCCCCAGCGAGGAATTCATCGATCGCTACGACGGACTTGCTTCGACATTTGCCGTCGGAGCCTTCCACGGTGGGGCTTGCGCCGGAACCCTACGATTGGCGCTGGGCGGTGCCGGGGAGGCGCCGCACTCGATGCCGTGTGAGGAACAGTTTTCGAGCGAAATTCTCAAACTCAGCGCCTTGCGGCCACAACGGCTCATCGAATTTTCGCGGATGGCCGTGGAACCCTCGACGATAAATACCTCGTTCAAGACGACTCTATACGCCTCACTGGTGCGGGCAGGCTTCTTGTTGACCTATGCCGCTGACGTTCAAATTGCCTTAATCGCCGTTCACAAGAAGACATCGCCCTTCTATCAAGCCATGTGCGGCTTCAAGGTGCTGGGCGAATCCGCGTCGTATGCGGGCATTGCAGAGCCCACGCATTTTCTTGGACGCGAGGTCCGGGCACTTGATGAACGGCGTCAAGGGCGCAACGCCTTTTTTTCATTCTCTCAGGAGGAGGTCGATCGAGCGCGGCAGATATTTGCGAGCGCTAAATGTCAGGCGGCAGCTTAAGTCCCGAAATCCGGCGCGCCTCGCAGGCGACGGGTAAGCACAGGCTTCAAGGCAAGCAGGGGGCTATTTTTTTCGGGTCGATCTGCCTGTCTTGCTGCCTGAAGTTGATCTGAGCGTTTACCCGCAGCGACAAACCCCACACAAAGGTCCCACACATTGATCCCCAGATCCCCACACAGATCGTTCGCATAATATATATTATGGAAAATATGTATTGTAGTTATTGTGTTTCCAATATGTTAAGATGGCGTCGCCCAGAGAAGTTCTGAGCGGCCCTAAAGCATATTTGATCCGGCAGTAAGCCGAATACATCACTCATTTGTCAGATTTTTCGGCCTTCTCGTGAAAATCAGCAACGTACTTGTCGAGCAAGCGAATGCCCCAGCCCGGACCCCAACTTGTGTTGATGTCCGAGCGCGACCCATCCATACCGGTGCCAGCAATGTCG
>JBEBJD010000039.1:0-15658 GCA_040080075.1 Hyphomicrobium sp.
AATATGGCGTTGTCATCGACAACAACATGATTCAGAACGCCGTGGAGACCAACACCAGCGAAGCCCGCGATCTGGTATCATTGAAAATGATTGGCGCCATCGTGCTGTGCGGCTTGGTTCCGGCCTATTTTGTCTGGAGCACACCCATCGCGTACCGGCCATTCTGGCAAGAAGTGCGCGCCAAACTGCCGTGGGGGATCGGTTCAGCAGTCATTGCGCTGGCAGCGGTCGCGAGTTTCTTTATGGACTTCACGTCCGTGTTCCGCGAACAAAAAGAGCTGCGCCTGACCCTAACTCCCTCAAATTACATCACCGCCTTGAGAGATTATGCGAAAAAATCGCTGCGCGGTCCGCCGGCCGTTGCTGCTCCATTTGGAACTGATGCTAAGCGTGGTCCGACCTGGACGGCGCCGGCACGCAAATCCGTAACCGTTCTGGTTATCGGCGAAACGGCTCGCGCGGCCAATTTTTCACTCAATGGCTATGCCCGTGATACCAATCCACGTCTCAGCAAACTCGAGGGACTGATCAATTTTCCGCAGGTGACCTCATGCGGCACAGCAACGGCGCAATCGGTGCCATGCATGTTCTCGGGCGCGGGCAGGGCGGGAACATCGTCCGATATTTCTCTTAAGCGAGAAGGCCTGCTGCATATGCTGCAGCGCGCCGGCTTTTCGGTGTCATGGAAGGAAAATCAGGCCGGCTGCAAGGCTGTATGCAACAACATACCGACGGAAATCACAACCACTACGAAGCTCATCCCATTCTATAACAACGGCGAAAGCAACGATGCAGTGATGCTGCATGGGTTAGAAGAAACGATCTCGAGTGCGTCTGACGATGCTGTCATCGTGCTGCATCTGATGGGCAGTCATGGACCGACATACTACAAGCGCTATCCGCCCGAATTTGAAGTCTTCACGCCGGTTTGCAAATCGGCTCAATTTTCACGCTGCACATCCGAAGAGATCGTCAACGCTTACGACAATACGATTCTCTACACCGATCACGTGTTGGGCGAACTCGCCGCAATTCTCCAGCGGCTCGACGTCAAGGGACATCCCGCTTCAATGATTTATGTGTCGGATCATGGAGAGTCGCTGGGTGAGAAGAATATCTACTTGCACGGAATGCCTTGGGCGATCGCTCCGAAGGTGCAAAAGCACGTACCCATGGTCGTATGGCTGTCGCCCTTGTACCAGACGATGTTTGGCGTCAACGGGGCTTGCATGGCCGGACACGCTAAAGCCGAGTACAGCCACGACAACTTCTTTCATTCCGTACTCGGGCTTCTCGATGTCGAGACATCAACCTACGACGCGGCCCTGGATATGTTTGCGCCATGCCGTAAGTCGCCTGGCAACGTGGGCGTCACTGCGGTGGCGCCTTAGCACTTCATGGCAAGCGGTGTGCCTGTTTGACGGGGTGGTGTTGGCGAAGCGGTACGCCTAAGCTATGGAAATCTGGATTGGTGGAAGCAATATCGCCCACCACCAAAACTTCGGCCCGCCTGTAGCGTATAGGACGTCATGACGTCACAACGGTTTGTACTTGGTCTCGTGTTGACGCTCGCCGCTGCCATGGCGGTGGCTGTCTACGCGTATGCAGGAGGACCCGGCTCGACTCCGCTGTTGGCTGGCCTGTTCAACATTTTGGTTTCTGAACGGGGCACAAGTGTAACTCGTGGCGTCGTCTATGGCCCTGGAAATCGCCAAAAACTCGATATCTATCATCCTGCCCGCCCTCCCGAGACAGGCCGTCCGCGTCCGCCCGACGACAGTCCTATCGCAATTTTTTTATATGGCGGTAGCTGGCAAAAGGGCGAACGCTCGTACTACGAATTTGTCGGCCGGGCGTTGTCCAAAAAGGGGGTGACGGCCGTCATTCCTGACTACCGGCTCTATCCGGAGGTCAAATTTCCAGCTTTCATGGACGACGCGGCAGATGCCTATGCCTTTGTCGCTCGCACCATGGCCCTGCGGGTCAACGGCAAGCCGAGACCGATCGTTCTCATCGGCCATTCCGCTGGCGCACACATGGCCGCTCTGCTGGCGCTAGACAAATCATACCTCGAAGCCCGTGGAGCGGATATTCCGCCTCCATCTGCCCTCATCGGACTGGCAGGACCGTATGCGTTTGATCCAACGACGTGGCCCAGCACCAAGGCGGTGTTTGCGGGCGTGACAGATCCAGATGTGGCGCGGCCGGTGGTGTTCGCCAAGAACGGCGGGCCACCGGTTTTGCTGATGCATGGTCTTGATGATGATACGACCAAGATCTCCAACATGCGGGACCTCGCCAAGGCTTTGAAGGCATCGGGCACAAATGTTCAGACACTTGAGCTCGCCAAAATCGGCCACCTGAGCATCTTAACGTCGATTGCAAAGCCCTTGCGCGGCTGGGCGCCGGTCCTTCAGGCCATGCGCGAATTCATGATCCGGCATGCTAATTTGCCGCCGCCGGCTGCGTCAAAACCGTCAAAACCTGTCCCGCCACCCGTTCTTCCCCCTCAGTAAGGGGGCTCGTCACGGGGTTGTTGCGCTCACGCCTTGACGTGGGGGCCATCGAGGCCAATGTTCCCGCCATGTCAGAGACCAATCAAAACTCAGACGGACCTGCTCTGGCTCCCGCACCTTTCAAGGCCGGCGTGGAGGTTATCGCTGCGTTTCTCAAGACACTGACAACGCAACCCGGCGTCTATCGTATGATCGATGCAGCAGGCGAGGTAATCTATGTTGGCAAGGCCCGGAATCTCAAAGCTCGCGTGTCGAACTATGCGCGCTTGAGCGGGCATGCCAACCGCACTCAAAGAATGATTGCCGCCACGGTCTCGATGGAATTCGTAACCGTGCACACCGAGGCCGAGGCGTTGCTTCTCGAAGCCAATCTGATCAAACGTTTTAAACCCCGCTTCAACGTTCTGATGAGGGACGACAAGTCGTTTCCCTATATTCTGATCCGCCGCGATACGGCGTCGCCCCAGGTTTTGAAGCACCGCGGCGCACGAACTATCAAGGGAGACTATTTCGGTCCCTTCGCATCGGGAGGCGCGGTCAATCGTACGATCAACATGCTGCAGCGGGGGTTCTTGCTGCGGTCGTGTGCGGATGCCGTGTTCGAAAGCCGCACGCGGCCCTGTCTATTGCACCAGATCAAGCGCTGCTCAGCGCCCTGTACGCGTGAAATCGAGCCCGAGGACTATCAGGCACTCACAGACGAGGCTGTGCGCTTTTTGCGCGGAGGCAGTCAGAGTATGCGCGAACTGTTGCAGACTATGATGGAAAAGGCCTCCGACGCGCTGGAGTTTGAAGAGGCGGCCAAGTTCCGCAACCGGTTGTGGGCCCTCGCCCACGTCACGGCAGACCAAGCCATCAATCCCGAAGGCGTCGAGGAAGCCGACGTTTTTGCGGCCCACCAAGAGGGCGGCCACACCTGCATTCAGGTGTTCTTTTTCCGCACCGGCCAGAACTGGGGCAATCGTGCATATTACCCTAAGGCCGATAAGGCCGTGCCAGTTGAGGAGGTTCTCGATAGCTTTATCGCACAGTTTTATGACGACAAACCGGTGCCGCGGCTTATCCTGCTGTCTCACGATATTGCAGACCGCGAGTTGATGGCGGAAGCGCTGTCGATCAAGGCCGAGCGCAAAATTGAAATCCGGGTACCTCAGCGCGGCATCAAATCGGGCGTGGTCGATCACGCCCTCAGCAATGCCAAGGAAGCATTGGGCCGCAAGTTGGCGGAAAGCTCGTCCCAGGCCAAGCTGCTACAGGCTTTGGGAGAGCGATTCGAACTGACGTCGACACCGCGCCGTATCGAAGTTTACGACAATAGCCACATTTCAGGCACGCATGCCGTTGGCGGTATGATTGTCGCTGGACCAGAGGGTTTCGTAAAAAATGCATACCGGAAATTCAATATCAGTGCGGATGGGCTAACGCCGGGCGATGACTACGCTATGATGCGGCAGGTGCTCATGCGCCGTTTCAAGAAGCTTGCGGAAAATCTGCCACAATCCCTGTCCCTCGAGCCAATTTCCCCTGACAGCAGCACGGTTCAGGAGTTCCCTTCCCGTCCCGATCTGGTCGTGATCGACGGAGGTGCAGGTCAGCTTGCCGTTGCATGTGAAGTCATGGCGGAGCTGGGGCTCACGGGTATTCCCCTGGTTGGGGTCGCAAAGGGCCCGGATCGCGATGCAGGCCGCGAGCACTTCCATGTTCCCGGCCGCGCTTTACCTTTCATGCTCGAGCCGCGTGATCCCGTGCTCTATTTCGTGCAGCGATTGCGTGACGAAGCTCACCGATTTGCCATCGGCACTCACCGGGCCAAGCGGTCCAAGGCAATCAGCGCCAACCCACTCGACGATATCGAGGGCATAGGTCCCACCCGGCGGCGGGCCTTGATGAAGCATTTCGGTTCGGCCAAATCCGTCTCACGGGCTGGCATCGAAGATCTAAAAGCAGTCGGAGGAATCTCGGCCGAAATGGCGCAAAAGATCTACGACTTTTTCAATGATCAGAAGCATTGATCATCGGGTGCCGTCACGTTTCCCGGGCGGGAGCGTCACCTGCGCCGGTCAGCCGTGTCAGCACCATTAGCGATGGAAAGGCAATAGCCCAAAGCACACCTATGACGCCTAGGCTAATCCAGACGGGTTGGGCAAGTTCCATGGCACCAAGCTTGGCCCCCGCCCAATAGGAGGCAGGGCCCCCTACAAACGCAAACACAATTGCAAGCCATAACCTCGGTTTGAGCCAGGCAAGGCTGCAATTGAACAGTGTCGCAAAGGCCATCCAAAGAAACACGACCCACGCTGGCGCAGCACCATCCAAGGGCCCGCCTGACGCATAGGTGGCTAGACCCGCCTGCAATAAAAGGGTTTCGAGGGCAAAACCCGTCACTGCTGCAGCTGCTATGTGAGCTGCTTCGATGCCGCTCCTCTCCGCCATCCACAAATGCAGCGCGATAACAGCCCCACAACTGCCAATGCTCGCTAAGGGCCATCCCTTGGCAGCAAAGAGGACTGCCGCTAACCAGGCCGCGTAAAAGGCCACGGCATTGATGGCAATTCGCATTAACTCCTACTCTTCCATGATTGGGTGACTGCAGGTAATCTAACCCGCGCGCGGCTCAGATGCCACTTGAGCTTGCTTGGAAAAGCCTTCTGGAGTCTCCCTCTGGGCCGACCCCATTGACGCCGCGCCCAGCCAATGATCTAGCAATAAGATATGGAGCAAGCCGTACCTCGCAGTTTCGCCACCAGCCTGCCGAACGTGCTGACCTATGCACGTATCGTTGCCGTGCCTCTGCTCGTGGCATGCCTGTATTTTCTTCGGGGCGACATTGCGCGTTGGTCGGCTTTTGCATTGTTTGCCGCGGCGGCCCTGACCGACTGGCTGGATGGATATCTAGCCCGTGCCTGGGCCCAGCAATCGACGCTCGGCCGTATGCTCGATCCAATAGCGGATAAATTGATTGTCGGTGCCACACTCTTGATGCTGGTGCATGACAATACCATTGCGGGTCTTTCGGTCTGGGCAGCGGTGATCATATTGTGCCGCGAAATTTTGGTTTCTGGCTTGCGGGAGTTTCTAGCCGAACTCAACGTGAAGATTCACGTGTCACGGCTGGCAAAATGGAAAACTGCGCTGCAGATGATTGCCTTGGCGGTGCTGCTCGCCGGTCCGGCCGCCGAGAAAATTTTCCCTGGCACAACCGCACTTGGATTGATCGTTCTTTGGGTGGCCGCGTTGCTCACATTGTGGACCGGATACGACTATCTCAAGGCTGGTGTCCGCCACGCGATGGAGCGCTGATCCGATGAGCGAGAGTGCTAGCGGTACAGTGAGACTGATGTATTTTGCCTGGGTTAGGGAGAAAATCGGCTTGGCCGCCGAAGATGTTGTTCTGCCCGCTCACATCGAGTCCGTGGCCGATACGATGGCTTGGCTGAGCCGGCGAGGCCCGGAATATGCCGAGGCGTTTGCCCGGCCGCAGGTTATCCGGACCGCAATCAACCATTCTCATGTCAAGCCCGAGACCCTCATCAAAGGGGCTCGAGAAATTGCGTTTTTTCCCCCGGTTACGGGAGGATAGTACCGTGACGGTACGGGTTCAGGCAGAAGACTTCGACACCGGCCGCGAGATAACGACCCTGACGGCAGGTAATGCCAGCATCGGCGCGGTCGTAACGTTTACGGGCACCGTGCGCGGCGAGGCCGAGGGCGTACCGATTTCGTCAATGACCCTCGAGCACTATCCAGGAATGACTGAAACGGAACTTGAGCGGATCGAGCAAGAGGCTTTGGTGCGCTGGCCCCTTGATGCCACCTTAATAATCCACCGCTACGGGCAGTTGGCACCGGGCGACAATATCGTGCTGGTCATTACCGCCTCGGCCCACCGGGCTGCGGCGTTTGAAGCCGCGGAATTCTTGATGGATTATCTCAAGTCTCGCGCGCCATTCTGGAAGAAAGAATCGCCTGTCAACGCAGATGGTTCAAATGTTACCGGGCAATGGGTCGATGCCAGCGAGGCCGATACATCGATACTGACGCGATGGCAGCGCTGAGATACGGGGCCCCCAGGCTCCAAAAGCCGGTTAATCAGTCCTTAACCTTTAGAACTCCATAACAAAGCCTGACGATGTCCCGGAAAATGACACTTTCCTCAGGCCATCTCGACCTGTCCCGCAAATTGGACTGTAGTGCGTAAACGGGGGTCATAAATAATGATTTTTCAGACGATGCGGCCGTTTGCGCCGCTAGCCATTATTGCTTGCCTTGCGCTCTGCACTTCTGCCGTTTTGGCAGCGGAACCCGCTTCTGTAGAGGTGGCGGAAGCCAAGCCAGCCGTGTCGCCGCCAGCAAAGGCTGAACCTGTCAAGGCGGAAGCTACTCTTGTCAGTCATCCATTGCGTACGCGATTTCTGATCGGTGTCCCGCGCACAGTCGAGTTCCAAGTATTTTCGCTTTCCAGTCCCAATCGGGTCATTGTGGATCTACCCGATGTAGCTTTGCAGTTACCGGGCGCACCCGAGGGCAAAGCCGCAGGATTGGTCAGCAGTTTCCGCGCCGGTGAATCGGCGCCAGGCAAGGCTCGTATCGTCATCGAAATGACCGAGCCTGTCGTCGTGCAGAGCGCCAAAATTGAAAAGGGCCGTGATGGCAATTCGCAGCAGCTAGCCCTGGATATTGTTCCGGCACACGCCCTGAGCAAGGCTAACCGGCGTTTGACTTTCAAGACGGCGGCGTCTGGCCTGGGCGGCTCCAACTTGCAGCCTCCACTACCGCAGCTTGCTGAAAGGCCAAGCGTAAAAGCCGCCAAGAGTTATAAACCAATTATCGTTATCGATCCCGGCCATGGCGGTCATGACAGTGGCGCAACCAAGAATGGCGCTGTCGAAAAGGACGTCGTTCTGGCATTCGCCAAAACGCTTCGCGACAAGCTTGAGGCGACCGGCCGTTACAAAATTCAAATGACTCGCGATACCGACGTTTTTATTCCTTTGTCTGATCGCGTCGATTTTGCTGAGCGCAATAAGGCCGCTTTGTTTATTGCGGTGCATGCAGACTATGCATCGACCAAGGCACGTGGTGCCACCATCTATTCGTTGCGCGACGGCGTCGCCAACTCGCTCAAGCGCTCTGCAAAGGGCGAAGTATCGAACAACGTTCTGTCGAGCAGCGAAGTCACGCAAGTCAAGAGCGCCAGCGGAGGTGAGGGCGATGTCTCCGCCGTGCGCAATATTCTTGCTGATTTGGCGCAACGAGAAGTAGATGCCACTCAGGAACGTACTAGTGTATTCTCCCGCGCAGTCATCGAAAACATGGGCGAGACCACGACGATGCGTGACGACCCGGATCAGCAGGCCGGGTTCCGCGTTCTGAAAACCGCTAAGTTCCCCTCAGTATTGATCGAGTTGGCCTACGTCACCAACAAAGAAGATGCCGAACAGCTGAAATCGGAGACCTGGCGGGACAAGGTCTCCGACTCGATCAAGACCGCAGTCGAAAATTACTTTTCGAATCAGATCTCGCGCCTGCCAATGTAGTGGTTCGCCTCTCCCACTGCAGCCCATTTAGGCGCGATCACTCGGGTTTCATTAACCTAGTGGCCCCCTTAATGGCGGCTTAACCATAAGACTTTAGGCGGGATTAATCAGCACACCCCAGAGTGACCCAACACGTTGTGTGTTGACTGAGGGTGCGTGATGCGACTGCCGGGGATTGTTCAAAGATTTGCCCGCCGGGACGACGGTGGGGTCGCGGTCATGTTCGGGCTTTCCCTCGTCGTGCTCGGACTTGCCGCCGGTGTTGCCATGGACTACGCGCGCGCCTTCAGCGTCGAAACGGCGCTACGGTCGGATCTTGATGCAGCCGTTTTGAGTGCGGCATCTAGAATGACTGAAGCCTCGGCAGTTCAAGAAGCGGCACTTGTGAGTTTCGGCGAGAACTGGAAGACGAAGCATGCGGTTAGCAGCGTGTCCGTGACTGTGTCCCAGGTCGAGAGCAACAAACTGAGGGGCGTGGCGACCGCAGTCGTTCCAACGACGCTCATGAAAATCGGCGGGTTCAATACGATCTCGTTGACGGCTACATCTGAGGTCGAAGTTGCGGGCGGCAATGTCGAACTTTCTCTGGTATTAGATACCACGGCTTCGATGGCGGGAACCAAGCTCGACGGGTTGAAAGCGGCTGCCAAGTCTCTCGTCGAAACGGCTTATGAAGCGCACGATGCTGAAATGCATGTCAAGATTGGCATTGTGCCGTTTGGTCAGTACGTCAATGTCGGCATCGGAAACCGGAACTCGGCCTGGATGTCAGTTCCACCTGATTCATCGACTCCCAAGAACTGGTGCGGAACGGACGATCAGATCGTCAATGGCACGGCCAATTGCCGGATGGAGACCACATCTGGTTCCAACGACGGCCAGCCTTACTCCTATCAGCAGGAAGTTTGCGACAATACCTACGCGCCGCCGTCGTATCAGTGTTACGATTGGACGGAGGACGAGGTTTGGAGTGGGTGCGCTGGATCCCGCAACAACCCGCTCGATACCTTGGATGAACAGTATGGCACGCCAGTTCCCGGCGTCATGAATGCGGCCTGTGGTGCAGAGATAACGCCTCTAACGAATGACAAGGTGCTGCTCGATGGCCAGATTGATTCGCTTGTGGCATCGGGAGACACGTATATCCCGGCCGGGCTGATGTGGGGCTGGTCCGTTCTGTCCAAGGAAGCACCGTATGATCAGGGTGTCGCCTATGGCGAGAAGGTGGATGGCAAACCGGTGCGGAAAGTCATGGTGTTGATGACCGACGGATTCAACACCTTGTCGCCCACTTATCCTGGCCACACCGGCAACGACACGACTCAAACCAACGGATTGACTGCGGAACTTTGCACCAACGTCAAAGGCAAGGGCATTGATATCTACACCGTAGCGTTCGATGTCAGTAATAATGCGATCAAGAATGTTCTCGAGGCATGCGCGTCTTCACCATCGATGTTCTTCGATGCGACCGACTCCGATGAACTCGTTGCGGCCTTCCGCAATATCGCCAAGGATTTCACGCCGCTGCGGCTCGCTAAATAGAAACTGCGGCTGCTCGCACACGCGCCAACAAAGAAAGGCCGGTCGCAAATGACCGGCCTTTTTCATTCTTGTGCCAGAGAAGCCTGTCACGCATCTGCCGGCTTGGCGGAACTAGAGGCTACTTGGCGGATGTAAAGGCTGGAGTAGTAAGAGCAGTAAGAAGAGCCAGAAGCGGGTAAGATCTTCGCCGAGACCAACCTTTGCCATTGAAACGCTGCACGCCGGAAAACGGAGAGGCGTCAACATCGGGTCTTCTCCATAGTGAGGCTTTCGCGGAAATCACCGGTCCCTCTTTAGGGTTTCCCATCAGACGCTGGCATTTGTACGCACACAAGAGCGGCCCGGGCTGAGCTTGTTCCTGTGAGCCAAAAGGCTTGCGATTTGCTGGGGGTGATCGAGCTGGGTTGAACAGCCGGGAATGTGGCGGGCACACGTTTGAGATCAGATGGTCCCTTGGGTAGCGCTGCTCATCGCTACCGCACACCCGGCCAGGCTGTCTTTCAAGCCTAGCGGCCAAACCGTAGTTTGGGTCTCTCTTCAGAAGTTCCAAGGGTACGAGCCCCTCTTTCGACTGACACGTGCACTTTCACTCCGGCCGTGCTCGCTCGCTGAGTTCTTGCCCAAACGACCGGCGCACGGTTGGAAGCCCGGTTGCAGTCAACTTATGCGATTCGTTTCACATTCCAATGACACACCTCAGAAGAAATTTGAGTTCCGTTCACTGGTCTTGGGGCTGGTCCTTTAGATTACGGTCAGCCGTTTGGCCTGGGACGGCTTACCGGCAAGTGCCGCGTTCCCAGGCGATTGTCCTTTCAATGCATGGATTTTGGCAGCTTCTTTGACGGCCTTTTGAACCTTCTCAAAGGCGCGCACTTCAATCTGGCGAACGCGCTCGCGGCTGACGTTGAATTCAGTCGAGAGATCTTCGAGCGTGACTGGTTCTTCCGACATGCGCCGCGCCTCAAAAATCCGGCGTTCGCGGTCGTTGAGAGTAGTTAGCGCTTCCGTCAAATAAGATTTGCGCAGACTGCTCTCTTCGGCCTCCACCAGACGCTCTTCCTGATCGGGGGTTTCATCAGCAAGCCAATCTTGCCACTCGCCAGATTCCTGATCGGAGCGCACGGGCGCGTTAAGCGAAGCATCGCCGCCTAGGCGCCGGTTCATAGAAATAACGTCTTCTTCGCTCACCCCGAGTTTCGTCGCGATGGCTTTGACGGTTTCCGGTTTGAGATCACCTTCTTCAAAGGCCTGCAACTGGCTTTTAGTGCGCCGCAGATTGAAGAACAGCTTCTTTTGGGCTGCCGTCGTGCCCATTTTTACAAGGCTCCACGAGCGCAGGATATACTCCTGGATCGATGCCCTGATCCACCACATGGCGTAGGTCGATAGCCGGAAGCCGCGATCAGGCTCGAAGCGCTTTACGGCCTGCATAAGGCCCACGTTACCCTCGGAAATAACCTCTCCGATGGGCAGTCCATAGCCGCGGTAGCCCATGGCAATGCGCCCCACCAAGCGCAGATGCGACGTAATGAGTTTATGGGCCGCTGCCGTGTCACCATGCTCCGTCCAGCGTTTGGCCAGCATGTATTCTTCGTCTGGTTCCAGCATCGGGAACTTGCGGATCTCCTCGAGATACCGCGTCAGTCCGAGCGAGCCTCCAGCGACGGAGGGGAGGGAATTTGATGATGACGCCATTTCTAACTAACGCAGCTGAATTTCGTTTGGTTCCAGCTTGCGCCCCCTTCTTGTTGTCTGACCTCGGGAAAGTTGCGTTGCGCAAACGTCCTCAAAGCGGGTACCTGATGATAATACGGTAATGACGATTGGCGGTTCAGTTACAGTTGCGTAATCGACCAAATAATTACCTGATTGAAAAAGCCTATCGGCGATCTTGCGTCAGTTGGGTGCCCGGATGAGTGTTCACGCGGGTGTGAGAGCGGCCACTAGGCGGCCGATGTCTGCTGGCATTGGGCTTTCGAAAAGGCAAGGTTTTCCGGTCACGGGGTGATCAAACCCGAGGACGGCCGCATGCAGCGCTTGCCGCCCTAAGGCCTCCAAGGCCGCTTTGGCTTCCCCGTTGAGCAAGGCCGCACTGGCTTTGAACCCCGCGCCATAGACCGAATCGCCTAGGATCGGGTGACCAATGCTCGACAGATGCACACGGATCTGATGGGTTCGGCCGGTCTCCAACTGCAGTTCGAGCAGCGAAGCCACGGCCGGCCCGGTGCGGCCGGCAAAGGTTTGCGCAACGGTGTAGTGTGTGACGGCGTGCCGCCCCTGACCGGCTCCGGTCACGGCAATCTTGGTACGGTTATGTGTGGATCTGGCGAGTGGCACGTCGATTTGGCCAGTCCGCCGTAATGGCACGCCCCAGACAACCGCCTGATATGTGCGTTGCAGCCTGCCGTCAGCGCCGTGCGAAGCGAACTGCTGTGCCAAGCCTTGATGGGCAGCATCCGACTTCGCCACGACGAGAAGTCCTGAGGTGTCTTTGTCCAGCCGATGCACGATGCCGGGACGTTTTATGCCACCGATACCTGACAGCGACTCCCCGCAATGGGCTATGAGTGCGTTGACCAGCGTTCCAGAGCTATGACCGGCAGAGGGATGGACGACAAGACCCGGCGGCTTGTCGATGACAATGAGATGCGCATCCTCATATGCAATTGATAGCGGGATTGTTTCGCCTGCGGGTTCCGCTGCTGCGGGCGGCGGCACTTCAAGGGTAATGACTTCTCCTGGCTTCAAGCGATGGCTGGCGTCCCATATCACGCCATTTCCAGAACTGACATGACCATCGCGGATAAGCCCCTGGACGCGCGATCGCGTAAGTCCGGGAATACGAACAGTGATCCATTTGTCGAGACGCTCGCCGGCATCGTCCTGCCCCGCAAGCAAGCGCTGCAGGTCCGGATCGGCAGTTTCTACTAGAGGAAACATCACGTGTGCCTGTTCCTGACTTTGAGCGTCTGCGCACTGCAGAGCAATCAGGTTATAGTGCATTAACCGCCTGAAGCCGCCGGCTTATCGGCGCTCGTCAGACGTTCCAAAAGACCTGGCCTGCGCCGCACGGCAACGGGCCGGCCCGTGCCGGCTGCGTCTGTATCGGGCTCACTTCCCGTCTTCGTTTCGTTCGCTGCCTCGGGAGCGGCCGCCGCGGGAATGGCTGCTCCCGTCAAGGCCCGTAGGAAATTGGACGTAACCCGTTCGCTTTCGGATACCGGCCGCTCGGCTGCTACGGGTTCGCTCGCTGCTGGCATTACGTGACTGCTTTGGCCGCGTAGATCGGGCATTGCATTTGACGGCGGGGCTGCCTCAGATCCGGCGGCGGGTGGACTGGCTGCAGCGGGTGGGGGCACAATGGGCCGGGGTGCGCTGATGCGTGCGGCCAGTGTTGTTGCAGGCGCTTCGTAGGCCGCGCGACGGCCAGGGCCTGTAGTTGGAAAGGTGCCTGCCCCTAAACGGCGCATTTCGTCCATGTACTGAGAGGCCTGGCGAGCCAGTTTTTCGTTCGCCGCAGCAATTTCTGCGCGCAGGCTGTGTATGGTTGAATTGTGCTGGTCGGCTTGAGCCTGAAGGGCGCTGAGTCGAGCCTTCATGGCGATCTTGCTGTCCATCACGGCTCGGTCATCGGCGTCTTCGGCCTCATAGGCCTTTAGCGCCGCTTTAAGGCGTGCGATTTCGGCCTGCTGATCCTGGTTGATGGACTTCAATGCCCGCAGATCTTGTTCTGCCTGGGTTGATCCGGCTTGGCCCGCCTGTGCGGTACTGCGCGCAGCGCGCAACGCCAATTCGGCTTCCGAAAGGCTGTCGCGCAAGCGAGCGACCTCGATGTCTGCCTCGACAGTCCTGGCTTTGTTACCCAGAACGCTTGATCCGGTTGCCCCAGCATTGACCAAGACGCCCTGCAGCCGGCTGATCAGTGTCGACTGGTCGCGGGCCTTGGCCCGCAAAGCCTCAATTTCGGCGCGCAGTGCGACCTCACTGTCAAAGCGGGCATTGGCCCCTAACGGTTCGCGATTGCGGGCTGCGCGCGTCGTAATCGTCGCGTTGAGCCGGTGGATCTCGTCGCGCTGTTGCGTATTGATCTGAGTGGCTTCTTCGAGGGCCTGACTGTATTTGTTCGACGACTGGCTCAGCGAAGCGATTTCTTGATCCCGCTGGAATAGTTGCTTCTTCGCGAGTGAGAGTCGGCTTTCGACTCGCGGCAGACGATCGGTAATCGTTTGTTCCAAAACCCGGCGCGCGTTTTCGTGCTCTTCAAGTGACGTGCGCATTTGCGCCGTTTTGCTCTCCAACGCACTGATTGCCGCATCGCGACGGTTGATCTCGACCATCTGACGCGCGGCCGAGAGCGCCCCTTCTTCAACTTTGGCTTCAAGCTTGTGAATGGCGATGGCGTGTTCGGCCCTCAGGCGATCCTTGTCGGCTCGGATTTCAGCTTCCGTCAGCGGCATTGAGCGGCGCAAGGCGTCCGTCGCCAGCCGGGCGGCGCGGCGACGGTAAAATGGCGCCATCAAGAACACGGCAAAGCCCGCCAGGAACATGCCTAGCGCAATCAGCATGGCCGATTGAATCGTGATCAACCGCGCATCCCCTGCAACAGACCCTCGTCTGCCGCTCTCAGCCTAACACCACACGCCCGACGGTCCTCGAATTTTCCGAGGATTCCAGCAACGAGCGTTCCCGTTCCCAGCTTACAACGGATTCCACGTCGGCGACCGGGTGTACTTCAAGTATCCCACATTTGCCCCAAGCCGCAGGCCAACGCCACTGCGAATAACAGCCAAAGTCACATCGTTGTATTTTTGGATCTGAACGCTGACCCCGCCAATGACGTAGGCAGCACCTTGAACACCTCCGAATCTTTCATAGATCTCAGATGGGTCGCGCAAATTATAGACCAAAACCATGGTCTTGGAACCGTCTCCTCCGGCGTCGTAGCCAAGTGATGGCCCCTGCCAGAAGACTGGGTGTTCGCCTGCGTCCTTGGTGTAAAGTCTGCCTTCGCCGTAGCGCAGGCCCAAAATAAAGGCACCGCCTGCGTCTTGGCCCAGAATGTAACCGTTAGGCCGGCCCTGGCTTTTGAAGACGGATTCCACCGCGTTGGCGATTCCACCACTGATCGAACCAAAAAACCGGTGGCCGGCGCCAAGAATTTCGTTTTGCTCAAAGCCTTCCGCCTGTCGCGGATCCGCTGCGGGTGCCTGTCCGCGCGACGCATCTTCGTAGGTCTGGGGTGGCGGAGAGTACGGCTCACCATAGCCTTGACCACCGGAATCTGGGCCGGGACTGTCGTAAGAGCCATCGCTAGTGGGAGGCGCGCCTGGGTCAGGATTATAGGCATCGCCAGACTGCTGCGGGCCGTCGGCATAACCGTCTCCGCTGGGCCGATAGGAGTCATTTGCGCCCACATTCATAGGGGGAGCATAGGTTGCACCGGGTGCCGCACGTTGCTGCCACGGTAGGTCTTCCTGTGCCCAAACCAGCGAACCCATCGCCGGGATGAAGACCACGGCGAGTGCCAATCTTGCGGCCGTTCTAACTGCAGTGATGCAATAAGCCATGGATACCTTCCAAAATCTGCTGTCGCGCCAACACCTTGTGTCGCGGGTGCCGAATCACGCAGGCGAGCCGCCTGAACTGTGACAAAAGCATTGAGCGAAAGTATTACCAAAGTGTGGCCAGCTTCCGCGATTGCGGCGGAGCTATTGCGGCTGAAACGTGGCTGCGAACCCTTTGTCCGGCTTCAAACGCTGCCAAGCACGGGCGCATGTTGTGGGGCGCGGCCCCAGGCCACGAAATGCGGATTGAGATATTTGAGGTCCGCCTTGCCATACACGAATGGGCTACCATCGACTTGCAATACGGTGCCTCCGGCCGCGTTGAGGACTGCGTGGGCCGCTGCCGTGTCCCATTCGCAGGTCGGGCCGATACGCGGATAAAGGTCGGCTTCGCCTTCGGCCAGGCGGCAGAACTTGATCGAGGAACTGGCGTGCGCGGCTACACCCTTTAGAGTTGCGATGAAGCGTTTGGTGCTTTCGTCGCGACCTGAATGGT
>JBEBJD010000264.1:0-3495 GCA_040080075.1 Hyphomicrobium sp.
TCCCAGTGTCTAGGCTTTTGTTTTGTCGCAATTTCTACGATGAACCCGGATCCACTTCGCAGGACAAAGGTACTGGTCAGACACGGACTCCGGCCTCGCAACTGAAATTGCCACAATTCCTCCGCGCCATTCCCGCACTCGCGCCGCAAACATGCGCGACGACACGTTTCGAGCGTTTGTACGCCATCTCGTAAACCTGTCGTTAACGTTAAGCCCATAGATACCATTAGTGGTTTGTTGGGTGCGTTAGCGCACCGCGTTCTGAGGTATTGCCATGAGACTATCGACTGGACTCCGGTCTAGCGCCGGATTTGCGCTCATTTCCTTCAGCGTTCTTGCGACACCAGCCTTCGCTGCTCCCGAACTTCCTGCAGTCAAAGTTTCAGATAACAATTCCGTCGCTGAATGTGCGACCCCCGGCCGGTTGATGAACTTCATCAAGGCCCGCAACGCAAATCTCGATGCAAAGTTTGAATCCGTCGCCACAGAGTATATGCGCCATGGCGAAGACCTGAAGCTGCGATGGGACTACGGTTTCTTCCAGATGCTGGTTGAAACGGGATTTCTCACCTTCACCGGCGATGTGAAGCCTGAACAAAACAATTTTGCCGGCCTTGGCACTACGGGTGGCGGGGTGAAGGGCGAGACGTTCAAAGACGTTTCCAGCGGTGTGCGTGCCCACCTTGAGCATCTGGCAATGTACTCGGGTGAAAAGATCGAGAATCCTGTCGCGCAGCGCACCAAGAATATCCAGGACTGGGAAGTCTTGACCAAGTGGCAGAAAACAATCAAGGGTCCGATGACGTTTGCGCAGCTCGCAAAGCAGTGGGCACCAACGACTCGCAGCTATCCTTCCGATATCAAAGCGGTTGCCGATCGCTTCATGAACGGGCCGTGCAAGGACGACGACCCCAATCCTGAATTGGTCGCTGAAGCCCGCAAGGGCAAGGATGGGGCCGTTGCTAGTGTGCAACCCGTTACGTCCGCCGCAACGAAGTCAACTCCCGAACTGACCAAGGGCGATGAACTCGCCAAGCGTGCCAATGCCGAGGCCCGCGCCGGCGGCACAAGTAAGTCAAGCCTGGGTGCAGGGTCACTTGTGACCGCTGCTGCATCCGCACAGGGTGCAGACAAAGCTCCTGCGGCGTCGCCAGATGTCAAAATTCTCAATGCGGCTTCAGTAGTGCCAGCGGCTGAAGCAACCCCGGTTGCCGCCGAAGGCCAGCAACCACAGACCTCCGCAAAGAGCGAAGCCAACGTCGAATTGGCATCGCTGACAGCAGCTGGCAAATCCGGCATCAAGCCTGAGGCAGGCACCAAGGCCAGCAAGGCAGAGACGCCAGCTGCGGGCAAGTGCAAGGTCTTTACTGCCAGCTATGGCGGGGAAGCCGCTGTGATCGTCAAGGCGACGGTCGACAAGGTCGTCAATTTCACCGTTCTTCATGTCAATGAAGGTTCTGAGAAGCGCGAAGCGGACGCCTATATCGCGGCCTATGCAAAGGGCGGCGAGACGGTTGGCAGCGGGTTCAAGACTCAAGACCAGGCCCTGGACAAAGCCTTCGAGCTTTGCCCTGAAGGCTAAGCTGGCCGTGCCGGTGAGAAGCAAAAGCCCGCAATCGAACCGCGAGGAACCGAACACATGATACGCGGTTTAGTAAAACGCGCCGCCACAGCAACTGCTGGCGGATTGGCGTACACAGCGTCGGCCATGGCGGGTACGCCGCCGGAGATCCGCATCAGCGCCACCAATCAGGTTCCTGCGTGCGTAACGCCGGAACGCCTGATGGCCTTTCTCAAAACCCGCAATCACAGTCTGGATCCGCGTTTTAAAGATATCGCGTCATTCTATAAGGCGCATGGCGAAGGCTGGAACGTTCGCTGGGACTATGCCTTCTTTCAGATGGCGATCGAGACGAATTTTCTCACCTACAAGCGCCCTGATGGTCATTGGGGCGACGTCGATCCCAAGCAGAATAATTTCGCGGGCATCGGCACGACCGGAGGTGGCGTTCCGGGCGACAAATTTCCAGATGTCAAGACGGGCGTGCTCGGTCAGATCCAGCATCTCGTCGCGTATTCGGGCGAGCGAATGGCTGAGCCCGTCGCGGCCAGAACGCAATTGAAGCAAGACGATATCGTTCTCGAGTCCCGGAAATTGGGACGTGCCGTGCGCTTCTCCGATCTCGCCCGCCGCTGGGCTGTCGATCCGAAATACGGGGCGTCGATTGAATGGGTGGCCGATGCGTACCGGTCTGAACACTGCAGGGGCGGCGACGGCAAACAGGCCGATTTGAAGGCTACTGAAAAAGAAGTACTGCCATGGGCCGTCGCTGGGGCTGCGCCATCTCTATCCGGTATCAAGAAGCCGGGTGAGCCGGCAAGGGCTGTTTCGAAAAGTGCACCTGCCTCGCCAACACCAGTTCTCGCCGTTCAGCCGCAGTCGGCTGTGCGCACGGTTTGGGTAAGTTCGCCGCGCGGACAGCCTAAAGGCGCCGCCGCCATGACCAGTGAAATTGCTACTACCAATGTAAAAGCACCACTGCCAGTGACGGTGGCAGCTGCAGACACTGCCGTTGGTGGCAAAGTACCTGCTGCTGAGCCCGCAGTTTTGCCGGCAAAATTCGATGCTGCCGCTACGCCCCCTTCCGGGCTCGGCGCAAAACCATCACTGGAGTCCCGGTCGCAGCCGTGCCGCGTTTCAAGCGCCAGCTATGGCGGCAAAAAAACGTTGCTGATCCGAGCGGCTGTTGATGGCGAACATCGCTACACCGCGTTGACGGTTCTCGACGGATTTGAAAAAAGCATGACGGAATCATTCCTGAAAACCCGTGCACCCAACGGCGAGATGTTGGGTGAGTTTCCCGACCAGAGAGCAGCGATCGCCAGGGCACAAGAGCTTTGCCCCGCCTCCTGAGGCACGAAAGCAAACTGCGGTATCAAAAGGACACTTAAGAGATGGCCTTGCTCGCGTGGCTCTGGTTCTAAAGCTCACAATCGTGCAAGCCGCTAGTCGGGTGCGAACTTCAGAACGGCCACTCGAGCCGTGTTTGAGCATAACACTTGCGCCGAAAAATCAGGGTAACTAGATCAGGGCAGCTGTGGCTTAAAGCGCGCGTGACAGCGAAGACCTAAAAATCCTATGGTCAGCGATCTGCCGGCCTTCGAGGGCTGGCCTTGGATCGGAGACAACCCTTTGAAACTTCCAAACTTTAGGCAACTACGCTCCAGCCGGGCTGTGACCATGGAGTGGATGACCGTTGCCGTGGTCGTTTTCTTTGTGGCCGTCTTGAACTTGCCGTTCTGGCGCACGTTGCTGTCGGCTATTGCTCCGTCGCGCACTTACGACTGGATGTTTATCGCAGCGTGCGTTGTGGCCATGCTGGCGCTATTCAATCTCGTTCTGACCATTCTAGGTACCCGGTTGACGTTCAAGCCGCTCGTCATCTTCCTTCTGCCGGTCACGGCTGGCGTCAGTTATTTCATGTGGGAATATGG
>JBEBJD010000279.1:0-15509 GCA_040080075.1 Hyphomicrobium sp.
TTTATGGGCGGGAATTTCACCGCGCAGAATTTTGGCGAAGATATTGTTTGGATCGTAATTCATCGTGGTCTCCCGCAATCGCAGTGGACTTGGTTATGGACTCGCTCGCGGGGGCGTCAAGGGGCGAACGCCCCCTGCTGCACCGTTGAGCCCGTCAATCGGCCTCTTGGATGGGGATTTTTTTGAACGGTCCAAGGGTTGTCAGGAATTCGGCCGTCTCGGCGATCTCCATGCGTTCTTGCGCAAGATAGGACCCAACCGCTTCCGACAGCCGGGGGTCCTTGAACCAATGGGCAGAATAGGTGGTCGCGGGCAGGTAGCCGCGGGCCAATTTGTGAGCACCCTGTGCTCCCGCTTCCACGCGCGCGAGACGATGTGTGATGGCCCAGTCGATGGCCTGATAATAGCAGACCTCAAAGTGCAGGCATGCGTGTTGTTCGGTGGCACCCCAGTAGCGGCCAAAAAGACAATCTCCGCCAATCATGTTGAGTGCTCCCGCAACATACGCGCCGGCGCGCCGGGCCATAATGAGCAGGCAGCGATCACTCAAAGCTTGACCCAGAACAGAGAAAAATTTGCGGTTGAGGTACGGGCGGCCCCACTTGCGGTTGCCGGTGTCTTGATAGAACTCGTAGAAGTGATCCCAGTGTCGCTCGTTGATTTGGGCGCCAGTCAGGCACTCAATCTCGATGCCGTCCTGCAGGGCCTCGGTGCGCTCTTTGCGGATTGCCTTGCGTTTGCGCGAAGCCAGTGTGCTGAGAAAGCCCTCGAAGGTCTCATAGCCTGCGTTGTGCCAGTGGAACTGCTGGTCTGTGCGCTGCAAGAACCCGAGTGACACCAGTTCGTCGCTTTCTGCCTGCTCCAGAAAGGTGACATGCACAGACGAGCACTCGAGTTTTCCAGTTAATTGAATCGCCGCCAGCGCCAATGCACTTTGGATATCGCCACGATTGCTGCCTGGGCGCACCAGCAGGCGAGGCCCTGGCACAGGTGTGAACGGCACCGCGCATTGCAGTTTTGGGTAATATCGTCCGCCAGCCCTGTGCAGGGCATCAGCAAAGGCATGATCAAAAACGTATTCACCCTGGCTGTGGCTCTTGAGATAGAGCGGCATGCAGCCACTGACCGAGCCGCCATCATCTCGTAAAATCAGGTGTTGAGGGTGCCAACCGCTTTTACCACCAATTGTGCCAGCGTCCTCGAGAGCCTTTAAGAAGGCGTGCGAGACGAAGGGATTATAGCGTGCAGTAACGGGATTGGCACAGGCGTCCCATTGGCCGGAATCGACCTCAGAGATCCGCGATGCGACCGTGACCATTCGTGGTTGAGCCATGCTGATGATGTGCGAGCCTCAATAATTCGATCAGCCATCATATTACGGCCCAGCTGAGCGGCTAGTGTGGCGTCGCGCCATAGTTGACCAATGGTGCGGCAAGGCTGGTGTCAACTATGGCGCGATGAACGCCACACGAAGCCCATGATGTTGCTAGTAGCCCTTATGCCGCGCCAAAATCGGAACGGGTTGAGGCCATGATGCGATTTTGGCGCGACGGGCTACTAGAGCGATTTGCGATCCGATGGAACGGGATCGGTGCTATGGTTGACAATCGCATTTTCTGCGAAGAACCGGGATGCCCTTCGCAGAGCATACGCTCTTGGTGATGGGCGGCGTCAATTTTTGGTCTATGCGCATCAGGCCCTTGCAGCCTGGGATTTGGTGTGCAAGCTCAAGGTCTCAGATTTGCGCCAATTGGCGAGACGGCCCGGTCGAATGATCCACCAACCGTAGACCTAATGCGCGACCTTGCCGCCACTATGGAGACGAGCTTTACCATGACCCGCCTTGCTGCCCTGTTTATTGCCGTTGTTTGTCTCGTGATGCCTGGATTAAGCCAAGCCCGGCAACCCGAATTGGCCGAAGCATGGAATGGTGCCCAGATCGACTGGCGCACCATGCAGAGCGGCGTCAAGGAAGCTTCGGCAACTGGCAAAACGGTGGTGCTAGTTTTTCACGCTTCATGGTGCTCGGCCTGCAAGAAGTATCGAGAGGTTTTCAAGGATCCGGACATTGTCGCCGCGGCACGCAATTTTGTCATGATACTTGTTGATGCCGACAAGGACCCCGCTGCCAACGGAGCGTTTTCGCCTGATGGCACCTACGTGCCGCGCACTCTTTTCATCACCTCAGAAGGCGATGTGCGTCCAGACTTGGTGGGCAAGACCGATCCCGAACATCCCCACACAATCGATATTACAGGCCCCTCGGAGTTGCTCTCGCTTTTGAAGCGCGGCGCCCCGGCTTCGCTGACGCCCAGTACTCCATTATCGAAGGATCCCGGCCAACAAGCCTCACGTTGAAGACGGCCTGCAGTCTGGGCACAAGTTTTCACACCGTCATGGCACGGCGATGAGAGCCTTTTCGGCTTGGCTGTCCCAGAAATCGACGGTTTCTTCGAGCAGGGTGCGTCCGCAATCGCCTTTGCAGTCGATCCAAGTGCCGCTCTTCAATCGCACCTGTTGTCCATAACGGGCGGGGCGCACAGCCCCTGAAACACAACCGTTACCATAGCGGCTGCAGGCTTTGGCAAAACTTTGGCCGGAGCGGGATTTGTCGCGCGCCCACACACCCTCATCAAAGGCAGCGCTACCCGCAAGAAGAAGTATGACAGCGGCAATTGGTTTCAACATTTTGTCTCTCGCATCGGCTTTGATCTACGCCGTTGAATATAGCAGACTGCGTTCGCCGTGTCGCTCGGGTGAGCCCCAGCGACTATGTTTTCGTGACGTCAATCAATGAGTGCCAGAATAACCATGCTGACGGCAACCATCTTCAATTATTGCGAGCGCGGCCGCGACGCTTCGTTCTGGGCCGAACCCTTTAATGCTCTGTCGAACGGGGCATTCATCATAGCCGGCTTTGCTGCGCTATTTTTACTTGCCAGCCCCCCCAAGCCCGCGCGGCGATGGCCCGAGACTGCCTTCGCGCTGTTGATGTTGGTCATCGGGATTGGCAGTTTTTTATTTCACACCTATGCGGAGGCGTGGGCGGCAACCGCGGATGTGGCCCCCATTGGCCTGTTCATGGTGGGCTATCTCGGCTACGCGCTGAGCCGCTTCCTGAGATGGCATCCGGTTGCCGTGGCTGCAGCACTTGCAGGCTTTGGCGCGGCGTTGAAATATGCTGGCGACTTAAATTGCGCGGCCGGATTATTGCCGATCACGGCTGCTGCCGGCCGGCCTTGCTTCAACGGGTCCCTGGGGTATGCACCTGCCCTGGCTGCGATGCTGCTGATAGGGGCGATGCTGCTGACCATTAACCATCCGGCTGGCCGGCGCGTGCTGGCTGCAGGGCTGGTGTTTGCAGTGTCTTTGATGGCCCGTTCGCTCGACTTCGAAATGTGCGGGCTGACGCACATCCTGGGGGCGGCGCGTGGAACGCATATGCTTTGGCATGTTTTGAATGCGCTGACGCTGTACCTGCTGACCAGTGCCGCCATCCTGTTTGGGCAAGTAGGTGAGTGCTCAAATCGTAGATGATTCTTAGGAGCAGTTGCATGCCATCCCGGCTCAGCGCATAAGACGCCGCCGGGCATAAGCGGACGTGGTGGAACCGGTAGACACACAAGACTTAAAATCTTGAGGGGGCAACCCCGTGCGGGTTCGAGTCCCGCCGTCCGCACCATATTTGTTTGCGCCGAGCCGCCACGCCAACCCTCGGCGCGATGGTCCCGGTTCGAGGAAAGTCCTCGATCCTGCACCAATTAGTATCAATTGCTTATGTAAAGAATTGCGATGCTTGATGAGAATACATCTCGCGTCATTGGGCCCGACATTATAGGGGGCCCGACATTATAGGGGGCCCGACTTTATAGGGGGGCCAGACTTTAAAGGGCGAAGACACTAAAGCGCCGTTTCGTCATTGAACGAAACGGCGCTCGCATAGCGGTCTGCGGTGTCGGACCAGCTTACTTCAGCATTAGATAAAGGATGTGGCCCTGATAGGTTGCGAGTTCATCGCATTCGATTGATAAGTCGCCGTCTGTGTTGGCGGCCCGGAAACGGGCACGTAGAAGCCGGCGCCATTCGTGCCGGTCGAGAGACCCATCGTTGTCTGGATCGGCCGCCTTGATGGCCGCAGCCGAGACGCGGCCATGCGTTTCATCCGCTTCCAAAGTCTGATCGCCGTCTGTGTTGAGCGCATCGAATACCGTGCGAGCGCGGCGCTTTGCTTCAAAGATACTAAAGGAGCCATCAGCATCGGGATCGAGATGGTTGAGTGCGGGGCAACTTACGTGGCCGCCAGCGTGTGTGGCAATCGCGGGAGTTGAGCCCACAAGGGCACAACCCAGGATGAGGCTGGCGGCAGCCGCGGCGGATAATTTCATCATTTCAAGTGCTCCAGAACAATAAGCGGGAACATCAGCTTATCGAGTTGGCTTAAAACCCACAATAAACAGTGCGTGATGGGCTGCGGGCGCCGGCTCAACCCGCACGCTGGACGCCCCATTTAAGTGACTGATATTACATTACATAAAAAGTGTTTCAGACTGACTGGCGCGCGCTGTGGGGCATTTCGCCTCGTGTTTAGGAGCAACAAGAATTTCAGGTCCAAAGCGCCTTGGCGTCTAGAGACCGGCGCATGTCAAAAATCCAGCTCGACACTGAGTTTCAAGGTACTGCTGGGAGTAGCGGAGTTGAGCCCTGCGAAGTAGCCAAGGCCGACCGTCATTGTCGATCCGTCGTCATCGCTCTCCATTTTTTCAAGATTTCCGGCTTGTCTACTTTCTATTGCCCCAGCGGACAGGGTGGTAACCGGTCTCGTGATGTAAATGACTGGCCCAATGCGATGCTGATCGTGCTCGCCCAGCAGCCTTTGGCTGGCGGTGGCATTGCCGTTATCGCCAATCCGGTCGAGCGTACCGTAGGCCTCTAAAGCGAAAGCCCAGGCGGGCGAGGTTGTGTACATCGCCTGAACCGCATAGGCGAAGTCACGTTTGTTGTCGCGCTGCCCTTCTTCGTTGGGGTCACCACCAAAGTATTGTACAACCGTGGGAACCAGAGTGGCGGACCAAGCGCCCGACGCCCATTCAATGATGGGGCCAGTGTTGAGTTGCATTTGTTCGCCCCGTTGAAGGGGCCGTTCCACTTCCGTTACAAAGCCAAGGCCAAAACCATTACCCTTGCGAGGGACGAGAACGGCTATGATTTCGCCGCCCATCTCGGTCAACTTGAGGCTTTCGAAATCGTTGACCTCACTCATGCTTAATGGGTCATCGAGGCGCTCTTCTTCAAATTCGATGCCGATCCGGAACTTGAGCCACGCCGCCAAACCCATTTCCATCTCGAGGGCTTCGCGCTGACGCGCAACGGAGTTGTCGTCAAAAACTTGTTCACCTGCTCCGTTGACGGCGGCCTCGCGTGAAGGCTGACCGGACGACCAAGCATTCTGGCTTTGAAACTGCCGATAGCCGGGAGCCGATTCGAGGTCTTTTAGCTCGAACTGATTGATTGCCGGGCCCCCTGCCGCGGGGGCTGTGCCCAGCCCTAGAAACATCAGCGAGGCAATGCGCCAGCCAAGAAAGTTTCGAATTTTTGGCGCGGGATGATTTGGCATCTGAATCCGGGAAGATTTCCTGGCCAGACGCTATCACAATAAATCGATCTACAAGTCCCGCCAGCCCTGGAAACCCTGCCGTTACGAGCTGTGGAGTTTGAATGTGACCTGTTGGCAACATCGCTCTGCCCGCACAGGCTGAGCCGCTGCCCTGTGCGGAGCGGCTCCAGTCCATCCTATACTTCGGCGCTAGAACTTCAGTTTTGCGCCACCATAAATCGCGAACGGTTGGGCTGGTGTGATGGACTGCGGGTCGTTGAAAGACACATTTGAAGGTACGCCGGCATTGCTCCCCTCTTCCGTGTCGAAGAAGGTGCCGTAAAGTCCGTAACGGCGATCGAACAAGTTCTTTACGAGGCCATAAATCTGGAAGTTCTCCGAGAAATCATAGGACGTATTGAGGTCGACGCGCGTATAGCCTGCAAGGCGTTCGTTGTTGTTGGCATCATCGCCAAAAAACACTTGGTCTGACGCTGTGATGACGTCGGATCCGATCTTCCATTGGTGTGTCAGCCAGTAGTTAAATCCGGCCTTGAAACGGTGCTGCGGAATGCCGGGAAGATGGTCACCCGCTGACACAAAATTGCACGGGGCTTCGTCGGCCGGCACGGTTCCGGGGCAATCGGGGGCGCCTGGAGTGTTGGGGGCGGGAAGCACCAGATTCGTCTGGTAAGTAGCGTCGATAAAGGCATATGAGCCGTAAACCGACCAACGCTCGGTATGATAGGCGGCAGCAAGCTCGATACCCTGGCGCAGGGTGTCGCCTGCGTTGAGGAAGTAGCCGCGGCCCGTTGCCGTTGCGGCCACGTTTATGATGTCATCCTGATTGAGTGTATGGAAATAACCCAGACTCCACGAGAGTTTCTGACCGCCATTAGACAATTGCTCGCCGCGCAGTCCCACTTCAGCCGTGTGAGACACCACCTGCAACAGCGGGGGATCGTCGGTCAGGAAGCTTTCGATCAGGCAGGGATTAAGTGGATTGGCGCAACTTAACTCGGCTGCCGTGGGGGCACGGTTGGCTTCCGAATAACCGCCATAGACGGACAATCCGGGCATGACCTTGTAAGTGCCGCCGATCATCGGATTGAAGCGCTCAAATCGGCTGGTCACGTTAAGCCCAGGGAAATTGCCGGTGAGATCAGTTAGTTTGATGGTGGCGTTATTGTAGCGCCCGCCGACCGTTAGCGTGAACGCATCTGTCAGGTCGAGCGCATTAGAGAAGTAGAGACCATAGTAGTCGTTTTCAGAAGTGAGGTTGCGCGGCAGCAGGTCATCTGGCTCTGTGACGATGAAGCCCGCCCCCGTGACGACGAAGCGGTCCCCTATTGAACCCAGCTCACTAGAGGTGTCGTAGGCGACCTTGCCATGATCGTAACTGCCGCCGATGAGAAACTGATTGCCCAGGCCAAACAGTTTCGACTTCTCGACAGCCTGCAACGTTACGCCGTGGCTTTTGGCTTCTTGGTTGACACGGTCAATGGCGCCGAGTGTGGTGCCGATGGAACTTGGTGCCGCGTTGCCCTGGGCGTCGCGAACCACCTCCTCAGCGTCTTCGGTAATACATAAAATGGTGGCGTCAAACGTGCACGGAACCGCTGCTGATAGGTTGCCATCGATGACGTTCTGTTTGAAGCTCCGGTAGTAGGCGTTGGCCGAGAGTGTCAGTGTCTCTGTGGCTTTGAGAGACGCGCTGACGGTTGGCATCAGCACTTCGTATTCCGTGATTTGCGGCGAGGTGAAAGTGCGGCCATAGTCGATGGCCAGCAGCTCGACAGGAGCGGCAGTTACAACGCCGGCCTCAGAGCGAGCGCCCGTGAAACTGAAATGCACTTCGGCAAGGTCGCTCTTGACGCCGAGATCGGCGTACATGCGCCGCACTTTGGCCTCCGAGAAGTCCCGGAAGCCGTCTTCCTGCAAGGCTTCACCAGCCGCATAGGCTCCGAAATTGCCGCTCTTGGCACCGGCCTGAATTGCGATCTGGCGCCGTCCGAACGAACCGCCCATCACATCGATTTCGGCGCCCTGATAATTGAATCCGTCCTTCATGGTGAGGGTAATTGCGCCGCCAATGGCGTTGAGGCCGAACACCGGGTTATTGGAAACAACGGTAATGTCGTTGATGGCATTGGCTGGGATGGCATCCCAGTTCATGGTGTCACCGAACGACTCGTTGACGCGCACGCCGTTCTGATAAATGGCGAGTCCCTGCGAACGCCCGCCTACGGGCGATGAGTCAAAGCCGCGATAGGACACGTCGGTGCGGAAGCCGCTGCCTGCGGTATCCGACAACACGATGCCAGGCACGTACTGTGCCAGCGCATTCTGCAATTGCCCCGAACCGTCCTTGGCTATTGACGACGCCGATACGATGCTGACGCCACTGGGCACTTTATCGAGTGGAATTTCGCTGCCAGCCAGTGGCGACATCTTCACAGGCGTGGAGCTGGCGGGCGGGCCGGGTAAAGTGGCGGCAATTGAGGGTTCGGAGACTTGGGCTGCAGGCGCGGGCGCTTGAAGAGTGGGCTCAGCCTCTTGCACGGCGGGTGCCTTGGCCTTCTTAACCTGTGGCTGCTGCACGTCAGGGTTTTTGGCGGCGACCGGCTGGGGCTTCTTTTTGACCGGAACCTCGGCTTCCTCCGGCTCTTTAACCTTGGGCGGCTCTTTTTGAATGACCTCGACCTCGGGCAGAGCATCGCCGGGCTTGGTCGTGCCGCTGCTAGCGGGAGACGGTGCGGCGCTGGGGGCGTCTGCCGGGGCAGGTTGTTCTGCCTGTGGGGTTGGTGCAGGCTCGGTAGTCTGTGCCGACGCTGCTCCTGCCCAGATACCCAAGGACGAGATTAGGACGGTCAGTCCAGCAGCGCCACGCTTTTGCCCTGGAAATTTAGACATATCTCGCGTTCCCCAGCCTAAGTTGTCAGACGTTAGATTTCGACCGATTATTACTGCCTCACTGGCCCGTTATTTTGCACTGCAGCAGGAAATAATCCCAAAAAGCGTTATCCAAAGTCATCGATTCGTCGAGGAAAACTTCCCCAACATATTCTTTGATCCGACTACCGCCACGCTGACAAAGGCCCGTCAATTCACAAGTCGCAGAAGTAAAATTTGACTAGTTATAATGTTGCATTTTAGCAACCAATGGCCGCCCTGGGGCCGCCCTGGGGCCGCCCTGGCTGTTGGCCTTCCGGCTGGCCGCAGCTGGACGTCCGTTCGGCATGTTTTTATCGTCTCACGCTTGATACGGCGCGGGGCTCGCGTTAGGAAACCTGGATGGGCTCGGTGCGTGCTCGCCAAACCGTGATGCCAATTGAACCGGCTAGAGGCATCACACGTCTAGGCGCGGCCTCATTTGTCATGTTATACGTGCACATTAGTGGACGCTTGCGTGCCGAATCGTAGCGGCGCCGATGGGTACAGGAAAAAGAAGCGGAATGCAGCCTCGTAAACCTACGGCTTTGGCCCTATTTACCGGACTGGGCCTCACGGCCTGCCTGTGCGCAGTCCCTGCAAATGCAGAACAGCCCAAGCTGACTATCGAACTCAATAAGCTTGAGCCTCAGGACAAGAACTGCCGAGCATATTTCGTGGTCGGAAACGATACCACCATCGAATATGAGACCCTGCGCCTCGACCTCGTCCTGTTTCAGCCCGATGGCATTATCGGTCGCCGGCTGGCCGTTAATTTGGCACCGTTGAAGGCGGCAAAAAAAGTCGTCAAACAGTTTGACCTCGAGGGACTGGGTTGTGATCAGATCGGCAGTTTGCTTATCAATGACGTTCTGGAGTGCAAAGTTACTGGCGGGGCCGCAACCGATTGCCTTGCGGGACTAGCGGTCACGTCGCTTACAAAAGTTCAATTGTCGAAATAAGCCGCGTTAGTTGCGTAGTGTTGAGAGAGGCCTAGTTCCGTGCTCATTTTTGCTGCCGACACATCTGCCCACGGCTTTACGGTTTGGGGTCTCATTCAACAGGCCGATCCGGTCGTCAAAAGTGTGATGGGCGGACTGGTGCTCGCTTCCGTCGTGTGCTGGGCGATCATTCTGGAAAAAATCTACCGGCTGCGGCGGTTGTCATCGGACGTGAAAAAGCTCGAGGCGATCGCGGCGGGCGGTGGTAGCGTAATTTCAACAGGTTTGCCCGGCCATCTTCTGACCGCTGCGCGCATTGAAGCTGAAGAGGGGTTTGAGCGCGGCGAGGGCCGCACAGATGTGCGCGCCCGGCTTGAGCGCGCCATGCGTGGTGCGTTGAAATCTGATTTGCAGCGGCAGGAAGCCGGTCTGCCATTCTTGGCCACGATTGGCTCTTCCGCGCCCTTCGTCGGACTGTTTGGTACCGTTTGGGGGATCATGAATTCCTTCACGGCCATTTCCCAACAGCAGGATACGAGCCTTGCCACCGTCGCGCCGGGCATCGCGGAAGCATTGTTCGCTACGGCCTTGGGGCTCGCAGCGGCCATTCCCGCCGTCATGGCTTACAACGCTATCGCTGTGTCGCTGGGGCGCTACGCGGCACGTGCGGGATCGGCCATCACAGGCCTCGCCAGAAACATGTCGCTGCCCCACAATGACGTTGCCGCCAAGGCTAACGTTGAGCCGTTACGCGCCGGCAAAATAATGTAATTTGAGGAAGCGTCATGGGTGCGTCTGTAGGCGGGTTCGGCGGATATGATGATGACGGCGAGACCAGCTATAAGCCGGTCGCTGATATCAACATCACGCCGATGGTCGATGTCATGCTTGTCTTGTTGATCATCTTTATGGTCGCGGCGCCATTGCTTGTGGCCGGAGTGCCCGTCGAACTGCCTAAAACTAGCGCGGCACGCATGGGGCAATCGAAGAAGCCGATGGTCGTTACGCTGGCCGCGGATGGCCGCCTGCAAATCCGCGACGAGCTTGTGACCAAGGACAATCTGATCTCTCGCTTGGCGCAGGTGCGTGCCGCCGAGGGTGACGCCGTGGTCTATGTGCGCGCCGACAAGAAAATTCCCTACGGCGACGTCATGGAATTGCTCGGCCAGGTCGGCCAAGGCGGCTTCGGCCGCGTCTCGCTTCTCTCACAGTCGGTGCCCAAGGGGCCGGCCCCTGCGGCAGGTATGCCAAGCCAGGGAGTAACTCCCTAAATGAAGCCGCTTCGCATCCTAGCTTTGTGCTTTTCGGCCGCCGCGCACGGCGCCGCGGGCTGGTATGCTTTCACGCCAGACAGCGGCAACGCTTACGCGCTGGGAACAGGCGACGATCAGTTTGTCATCGAGCAGGGGATCTCTATCGAGGGTGCCGCTTTGTTCGGTGAGGACACAGAGACCATTCAAGCCGTCGAGGCAGAGCCAGCCGAACTGAGCGAGGCGCGTCCGGAAGTCCAGGAAGTCAAACCGGAAGAATTGATCGAGGACACAAAGGTTCTCACGTCTGAGGCGGGTCCGGTGCAGGACCTTCCGCCAGAAGAAGTCAAGACTGTTGAGACGCCGGTTGAGCAGCAGGTGGCAACTATTGAGCAAGAGCAGGTGGTGCCAGTGGAGGCCAAGCAGGCTGCTGGTGCCGTCAAGACCGGTGGCGATGCGTCAGCCAAGCGCGTCTACGAGGGGAAGCTGCACAACCACATCATGAAGAAGATCGTGCGCCCCAAGGCTGGCGAGCGCACGGGTCAAGTTCTGGTGCGCTTCACCATCGATCCATCTGGCGAGGTTGTGTCGCGCGAAGTTGCCAAAAGCTCCGGTTTTAAGAACATTGATGAAGCAGCACTCGCCACAATCGATCGCGCCTCGCCGTTTCCGCCGGTTCCGGCGGAACTCGCTAGTGGCCCTCAGGTTCACACGGTGCCTTTCAAATACCGGGTAGAATAAAAAGCAATCAGCCGCCCAAGCCGGAGTCAGCCCCGAGTGCGGGCCATCTTCATATGAACCCGTGGCGTGGTCAGGATCGGCCCGTAGACGGCGGCGAAAAGTCCGAAGGCTGCAATCCAGGCAATCCCCGCCATGGTGTATTCGATCGTCAAAAACTGCGGTGCAGCGAGCGGCCCGGCAACACGCAACAACGCCGCCAAGCTGACCAGAATGTAAGACAAGACGATGGTCTGCGGCGCAACAAGTGGGCGACCGGTATGTCCTAGCGAAGCGCGGCTCATGACGCCCATGATCATGGTGCCAATCGCGCCAGTGCCAATGGCATGCGAAGCGGCAGCAGCAGGAATGCTACCTGTTAAACTGCTCGCTGCGCCCAGCAAAAGGCCAGCCACCATCCATGCGTAACCAAGGTGCAGAACCCAGACGATCGGCGCGTAGCGTGTCGCCCACCCGCGCCACAGGCTCAATCGCACAGCGTTGATGACGGCGGCTACGAGCGCAACAGATCCAACCAAGATTGATGGGCCGCCAGAGGCTTGCAGCAACGCATAGGTGGCTATTGAAAATATCGACAGCGCGTCGATCCAGCCGATGCGTCTGGGCATTGGCCCAGCTACGCCATTTAGATGAAGCCAGTTGTGCGTGAAAGCCGGAATGATGCGGCCGCCAATAATGGCAATCAACGCGGCGACCATCAGCAGAGCTGCACGCACGATAGCAAGCGGATCTATAGACACGATTCCCAATGTGCCCAGATGGAAGACAATATTGCCGAGCGCCAACACACCAAGAAAAACAAGAAAGATCAGATTCTTCACCGCGGGCTTGGTGAACAATTGCCGAGCGGCCGTTCCCCCGAGCAGCGGAATGAATAGTATGTCGATGCCCGCGGCAATCCAAGCCGGCAGAAAGCCAGAGAGGGCCAGTGCGGCGCGCCCTGAAATCCACACGGCAAACAGGACGACAAGCGGAGCTCCAGATAGGGGCAGTGTGCCCGTCCAATTCGGCACGGCGGTCAACAGGAAGCCTGCAACAGCGGCGGCGGCAAACCCATAGACCATTTCATGTGCATGCCAAGCGTAGGGCGATCCAGCAACAGGCAGCCACTGCGCGCCTTGTCCAGCACCTGCCGTGACAACCCAGAGAAGCCAAACTGACATGAGTAGGACCGCATAGACAGCGGCACCCAGAAAGAATGGCCGGAAGCCATAAGAAAAAAAGGCATCGAAGCTCGGCGAACTATGGCTTCGAGGATCTGTGGTGGCGGGGTACGCTTGCGGCATAGTCATGGCACCCGATCTATCCGGCCGTGCACAGACGGCCCTGGACGATCCAGGGACGCGGGACCCTCCAGCCGTTTGATTGCCGGTAATTTAGTGGGTCCTCGATCTGTGGCACTTAACCGGGATCAACCGGAATGCCGGTACACAGTTCTTAGAAGCCCTCTTCTCCCCGGTCGCTCGTCTCGACGAAGCGGACCAGTAGATCAACATCGACAATCGACACCTGCTCGCGGTCGACACTAATGCCTAATGGCCTGAGCTTGGCGAGCGCGCGCGATAAGCTCTCTGGTTTCATGCCAAGCCGTCCAGCGATCAGCGCTTTCTCGTAGGGTAGGCCGATCGTGCAGCCGCCCTCGCGTACTGGGCAAAGGCGAATCAAGAAGTCAGCGATCCGCTGCGGCGCTGACAGGCTCTTGATTTGCTCGATCTGTTCGACGAGCGCCTTGAGATGGTAGGATGACGATGCCAGCATCGAAAGTGCAATATCGGGCTGCTCGCGGATGCGGCGGCGCAGAACCTCACCTTCGATCCGCAGGAGTCTGGCGGTGGTGACGACCTCGGCACTCACGGGATAGCGCCCGCCAAGAAAAATGGCCGCTTCCGCAAACGTTTCGCCGCGCCGGAATACGCCGACAACGGCTTCGGTGCCATCCGGCGTCAGCCTGAATAGTTTGACCCAGCCATCCAGCACGACAAAAAACGATTCCGCCGGATCGCCCTGTTGGAACAGCGCCGTGCCTTTTTCATAAATCCGGACGGTTTGGTTGCCGATCAGCAAAAGCGCCACGTCCTGAGGCATGGCACCAAAGAGCGGGGTCGAGCGGACAATGTGCCAGTCGTGTGGGTCCATTTTCTCACGTGTCCATTCGCCTTGCCGGCCTACCCGATGAAAGGCCTTCAGAAAAACTAAAAAAGCGGGGCTCCCGGAACGGACGATCGCGGCCTGAGGAATAGAACCGCGGTTAAGCCAAAGCTTAAACTGAGTTCCCCCTATTTGCATTGGCCTTATTTGTCATGGCGCAGTGTCCATGCCGCGGGCCACGGTAAGTCCTCTTGACGGATGTCAAGTGCGTCAACCCCTTCGCGCGTTAGCAAGTTGCCATGGGACAAATCAGGTCCTTGGTTCCGCTCTTCGCGCGCGGGGAGATTTCTGGTGATCCTTCGTCAGTCGCCACGGGTTGAAAGGCAGGCCTTGAAGCCTACCCGGCGCGGCGCGTCTGGGAATACCATAGTTTTTAGCGCCATATCACTGCTTGCTGCTGCGTTTTTGAGCTTCATTTTCGCGGTACCGGCGCTGAGTGCAGGCTTTGGCGCCTATAAGGTGGAGGTCCAGCCCGCCGATGTATTTCTTGGTGCTGATAAATTTGGCCCTATCGAGGGGATCCCGCCCGCTGCCGCCGCGTATCGGGAGGGCAAGGTTGCCGGCTATGTGTTCGAAACGTCGGACATCGGCTATTCCGGCAAGCCGATCCGCATCCTTGTAGGACTGAATAATGACGGTATCTTCACCGGCGCCAAGGTTACTGAGCACCACGAGCCCATCCTTCTGGTCGGGATCTCGCCTGATAAGCTGTTCGATTTCGCCGGCCGCTTCGCGGGCCGCAGCATCATAGAGCTGTCGAAGACATCTTCCTCAAAGCAGGTCGATGTCATTTCTGGTGCAACAGTCACAGCCGTCGTTATCAACGATGGCGTAATGCGCTCGGCTCTAGCCGTTGCCAAGTCGCGCGGGATTGCCGGCTTTCCAACGCCTTCTGAACGCCTTGCCGCGAATGCCGGAGCCAGCCCCGAGACCACGGTTCTAGCTGGCAATCCGTTTGAGCCTGCAGACTGGACCAAGCTCTTAGGCGAGGGTTCCGTCCGCCGCCTTCACCTTCTCAATCGGGATGTCGATGAAGCCTTTTTAAAAGCTGGTGTGGGCAGTCCGGAGCCCTACGCCAAAGCCGGAATTCCTGATGAGGATTTCATCGATCTTTATGTTGGCGTGTTCAGCGTTGAGACCATTGGGCGTTCGCTACTGTCTGAGCAAGACTATAAGTCTCTGACCAAATGGCTTGAGCCCAACCAAGGTGCGTTGATTATCGCTGCCAACGGCGACTACAGTTTTCGTGGATCAGGGTTTGTGCGCGGTGGCATCTTCGACCGCTTTCAGCTTATCCAGGATGATCAGACGATCCTGTTCAAGGACAAAGATTACCGGCGCGTCGACACGTTTTCCGCGGCATTCCCTGAATTCAAAGAAATCGGCCTGTTTCGCGTGCCTCCGACAGCAGAATTCGACCCAGTCAAAAGCTTCAGGATCGAACTCTTAGCGCAACGGCCGGTAGGGCCCATCCAAAAGGCCTACACGAGTTTCGCTTTATCCTACCAGCTGCCGCAAAGGTTCTTGAAAACAATCGCGGCACCCGTGGCAGCAACCCCGCCTGCCGCCACCGCCGGGCAGCCGCAAACCCCGGCCGGGGCTGCTGCCGCTCCAGACACCGTGCTTGCCGAACCGCTTTGGGCAAAGATCTGGCATTCGCGCTCACTCGACATCACAATTCTCTGCATTTCGTTAGCGATTCTGACACTTATATTTTTCTTCCAGGATTGGCTGGTGAAACAGCCTTTAATTTTCGAGCGGCTGAGAACCGGTTTTCTGTTGTTCAGCTTTCTCTGGCTCGGACTTTATGCCAAGGCGCAGCTATCTGTCGTCAACGTCTTCACGTTCACCAATGCGGTCTTGACCGGCTTCCGCTGGGAACAGTTTCTACTCGACCCGCTTATTTTT
>JBEBJD010000204.1:0-3488 GCA_040080075.1 Hyphomicrobium sp.
AGGTTTGATGGATCAGCGGCGGCAATGTCGCCCGCAGTGTAAAATCCGGCCCCTGTAAACAACTGAGCGTGGGTGCCAGTCAAGCCCGGAACCGACATGACTAAGCGCGCCTGCCGCTGCCAATTGAGCAGAACGCTGGCGGACAAGCGGCCATCGCCGAGAAGGTCAGCCATGACACCGGAATCTTGCGCGACGAAATCCCCAACCGTTTTTATGCCATGAGCCGCAAATCGCTCGGCCATCTTGGGACCGATCGAAGGTGCCGCTTCCAGATCGTCTTTGAGGTCCAGCTGGATTCGGGGCAGCCTGGACAACTGAGAAAGTCCAGCTGGCGGGGCAGGTTTGGTCTCTTGATCGGGCTTTAGTACGATCCGTTTTTGCGTCGTAGGTTCGCCGGCACGCGCAGCCGGTGGTGGCGGCCTGTTGGCAGCAAATGCTTTGGCGGGGCCTTGGGCAGGGGATGCAAGCAGGCGCGCTGAACGGATCGCCGTTTGTTTGGCGGCCTGCGGGGCCAGCACTTCAGCGGCATAGAGATCGCGCACCATGCGATCGTCTTCCGGCAAATTAGTTTCCACCCTCCCGGTCAGCACCAACTCGTCATACATCGCTTCGACTTGGCGGCGTGTCTGCGCATCTTCGATTTTCTTGGTCACGAATTTGAGCGGGATTTTGAGCGTGGCAAGCACAGTTTCTGCAGTCAGGGAAACTTCGGGCGCCGCCACTCCCGACTGCGTGATGGCGTGATCGAGCACGCGGGCAACCATTTTGGATGCAACCATCAAAAGTTCGGAGATCGCTGCTCGCGCGATGCCGTCCAGCCCTTCAGGCGGATCGACAACGCCGCGGTGAATATCATAGTGCGCGATGAGCTTCTCATACGAGCGGTTTGAGGTGTCAGCTCCCTGGCAGACGAGATCTTTGAGCCACTGCGGACCATCTGTCGGGGCGATCGTCACACCGGCATACGCGCGCTCGGCGTCCTTGCGCAATGTATCGTAGCTGCGGTTGATGCTCCATTCGACGGCGCGATGGATGTTGTTTTCAGCTTCCGTCTGAGCGGTATGGAAGGGGTGGACCGGATCGGTGACGTAGTGAGTAAGCACGCCCGCCGCATATACCGCCCGTTCCCAGTCGCTGGCCTGTAGAGCTTCCACAACATGCGCGTACCAGCTTTGCGCTTTTTCAGGGGCGCCACCCCAGTAGCCATCGCGCACGTGAAGAACGTGGTTCTTGAAATCCTTGAATTCCGTATCCGGTGCTTTTGAGCCCTGCATATAGACGCCGGCGTACTTGAGGAATACGCGCGTCCAGTTTCCGGCTTGCGGAGTTTCCAGGTGCCGCAAGGCATCGAGCGCTAGCTTGTGATGCGTGCCGTTGGCATGGGTGGCGTAGACAATCTTAAAGAGCAGTGTCATGGCGAGCATGTCCCCAGTGAATTTTGAGAAATGCTAAGCCGAGTCGGTGCCTCGAGCCTACCCGGCGCACAGCGTCCGGACGGGGTCGGATGGGGTAATCCCAATGCAATTTGGCGAAATCAGCCCCTTGAAGACCGCAGAGATGCCTATCCGCGTCCATCCCGCTTCCCCCGTCTGCCGGTTCAGCCTATATCAGCCCTCTTTGGGCCTGAGGGTGCTATGAAATTGCTTGTGATTGCCTCGGTGGGTGGCGCTATCGGCGCTGGCTTGAGGTTCCTAGTTAACCAGGCCTTCGCCGCGCGCGGGCTTGCCGTGTCGTTTCCGTGGCATACCTTTGCCGTCAACGTGATTGGATCGTTTTTAATGGGTGTCGTCTACGTCGTCATCAATGAGCGGCTGGGCGGCTCGCCCGAGTGGCGCACTTTTCTTGCCACCGGCATCCTGGGTGGGCTCACGACCTTTTCCGCCTGTTCCCTCGACGTGATGAATTTGATGGCTGATGGCAATGGACTCAGTTTGCGGGCGGGGGCCTACATCGCGGGCTCAGTGGTGATCAGCATCGCCGCACTCTTCGCAGGTGTCTCAATCACACGCATGGGATTGGGCACATGAGCGAGTGGTCGCCGAGTGATGCGGAAAAAGGTGCTTCAACAAAAAGCAGCGCCGTTGAAACCATCGAAGTGAAAGCGACCGAGGCGGGGCTTCGGCTTGATCGCTGGTTCCGTGTCAATTTTCCAGAAGTGTCCTATACGTATCTGCAAAAGTTGCTGCGCTCGGGCCAGGTGCGGGTCGATGCGAAGAGAGTTGAGTCGAATTTTAGAGTCGAGGCCGGCGCCAAGATTCGTGTACCCAAAGTTGTGCGCCAGCCCAAGAAAGCCAGCCCGGGCGCGATGAAAGCTCCTCCGGGCCTGTCAAAAGCCGACCGCATGTTTATCGAGCGCATGATCCTCTATGAAGACGAGGATGTGCTTGTGCTCAACAAGCCGTTTGGCATAGCCGTGCAGGGTGGCAGCGGCACGACGCGGCATCTCGATGGTTTGCTGGCGGCGATGGAATCCCGGTTTGGCGACCGTCCCCGGCTTGTCCATCGCCTCGATCGTGACACCACGGGTGTTTTACTTGTTGCCAAGACACGCAATGCGGCTGCGCAATTGGGCAAGACGTTTCAAACGCGGTCGGCGGCCAAGACTTATTGGGCTTTGGTCAAGGGCGTTCCCAACCCGATCCAAGGCAAGATCGAAGCAGCCCTCGTGAAAGCCTCGGGTCCCGACGGCGATCGAGTCCGCAAGGCCTTGCCGGGCGAGCAAGATAAGGCACAGCATGCCACGTCGCATTATTCGGTCATTGACCGCGTGGGTCGTAAAGCTGCGTGGGTGAGTTTGAAACCTGTGACCGGCCGCCAGCATCAGTTGCGCGCACATATGGCGATCATTGGCCATCCCATCGTTGGCGATAACAAGTACGAAGGCGGTATGGAACTGCCGGCTGAGAACATGGAGGCGAAGCTGCATTTGCACGCGCGCCGCCTGCAGATCCCGCACCCTTCAGGCGTGGGCCGTATCGATGTTACGGCGCCGCTGCCATCTCACATGCTGGCCACGTGGGCGCTGTTGGGCCTCGACGCCGATCGCTTCGATGCGGATGAAGAGTAGATAGCCGGTGAAACTGATCGTCTTTGATTGTGACGGCACGCTGGTCGACAGCCAGCATATGATCGTGGCGTCGATGGAGCGGGCTTTTGCAGAGCGCAAACTGGTCTTGCCGCCGCGCGAAGCGATCCTGAGCGTTGTCGGTTTGTCATTGCCGCTCGCCATTTCGCGTCTTGTGCCAGAAATGGACGCTTCGGCTGTCGAGACTCTCACCCAAGATTATAAGAGCGCATTCGCCGATTTGCGCCGCGATCCGCATCAGCGCGAGCCACTCTATCCAGGTGTGCGAGAGATGCTCTTCGAGCTCGGATCACTTGGCAACGTGGTTCTGGGCGTGGCGACAGGCAAGTCGCGGCGCGGGCTTGCTGCCATTCTGGTGCGTGAAGATCTAAGCCACTTGTTTCAAACCATTCAGACCGCCGAC
>JBEBJD010000328.1:0-15443 GCA_040080075.1 Hyphomicrobium sp.
AGACAGGACTTGGCGACTTCATAGCCGTGGTCCTTGACGATTTTCTCGATTGCGCCGAGCGTCATCCACTTCGCATTTGGTTCCGTGGTGCAAGGCTTGCCGTAGCTTTCAGCCAAAGCACTTCCGCTGAAGCCAGCAAGCAGTGCAGCGGTAATGATCATTGTCTTCATGGCGATGTTCCTATTCATGTTTTTGACTCGTTCAAGTTCCGCATAGTTTGGAACCTGAACGAATATGGCAGTGGGCCGGTGATTAGAACGTGACGCTTGGCGTCAGCGGCCCGTCACCGGACGGATCTTTCCGTCAGTCCTCTGACTTGACGACAGCTGCGGTGACCGGATCGAGTTTCAATTCGGCCTTTTTGCCGTCCTTGTCTTCGACCTCCGCTTCTGCGCAGCCGTCCTCGAATTCAATCTCCTTGACCTTGTAGCCTTGCTCGGTCAGCTTCGATTTCAGCTGCTCAATGGTTTGCCATTTCTCTTGCGGGGCCTTGGTGCAGGCTTCGTCATCGCTGGCCAGTGCCGATTGACTAAGACCAAGGACGCTCAAGGTTGAGATCGCTAATGTGACTAAGAGTGGTGCGTTACGCATGGGTGTCTCCTGTTGCTGGTATGTCGCGCCAATGTGTGCAGCGGCATGTGGATGGTTATGCAAAAGGACGGTTGACCGGGGCGTGACGTGCTGCGTCAGCATTTCGTCATCTGCCAAAGCCTAGATCTGAAGGATTGGAATTCGAAGAAGTTGATCAAGATGTTGCAGCGCTTTCTTATCCGCACGCTACGGTTCGCACTCTTTGCTGCGATGGCCTTGTCCTTGCCTGCATTGGCAGATGATGACGGCTATGACGACGAACGCGAGCGTGGCCATCACCGGCAAGACCAAATGCGAGAAGCCGTGGAACGTGGTGCCATCAAGCCGTTAAGCGAAGTTTTGCGAATTGTTCAGCCTGCATTGCCTGGCGAAATTATTGGTGTTGAAGCTGAGTATAAGGCGGACGGATGGATCTACGAATTCCGTGTCTTGGACAAAAATGGGCGCCTGTTTGAAGCGCACGTCGATGCCGCAACAGCTGCCATTATCGAAATAGAGGAAAAGTGATGCGCATTCTCGTCGTCGAGGATGACCCGCGTATTTCGGCGGATGTTTGCACGGCCCTAAGGGCGGCTGGCTATCTGACGGACACAGCAACCGACGGTGACGACGCCTGGTATCGCGGCGATACGGAAGATTACGATCTGGTCGTGCTCGATCTCGGACTGCCGCATATGGATGGACTGACAATTCTCAAGAAATGGCGCGAGGGAAAACGGAATATGCCCGTCATAGCGCTGACAGCGCGCGGGAGTTGGATGGAACGCGTCGAAGGCATCGATGCTGGTGCCGATGATTATTTGCCCAAGCCCTTCCGGATGGAAGAACTCATCGCGCGGATTCGTGCACTGGTCAGGCGCTCCAGCGGTCACTCTTCATCACGCATCACGGCTGGGGAACTCACGCTCGATGAACGCCAGATGCGAGTCAGTGTTGCTGGCATTCCTGTTGAACTGGCGCCACTTGAATATCGTGCGCTTGCTTATCTGATGCACAGGGTGGGCCGTGTCGTCGCACAAGGTGAACTTGGCGAACACATTCACGGGTCCGCGGATGCCTACGATTCAAACGCGATTGAAGCCTTGATTGCGCGCATCCGCCGCAAGATCGGCGGTGACATCATCAAGACACGGCGCGGCTTCGGTTACATCATTGAGGATGCGGGACCGTGAAGCGGGGTTCCCTACGGCTAAGACTCGTTGCAGGCGGGGCCGCCGCGATCATTGCCGCTCTGGTGCTGGCAGGATTTGGTCTCACGTATCTTTTTGAACGGCACTTAATGCGGTCGCTGACGGCCGATCTGGAAGTCCACCTCCGGCAGGCACTGGCGTCCATCGAATTGAATACTGCCGGCCAGCCGCAGTTGATACGCGAGCCGGGAGATCCGCGTTTCAGTGAACCGCTCTCGGGACTTTACTGGCAACTCAGCATGGGAACTGGTGCCGTAACGCGATCGCGGTCATTGTGGGATGTTGCGTTGCCGCTTCCCCAAGACGAACTCTTGGCTGGGGATATGCATTCTCACCGCGTCGCTGGGCCCGGCCAAACCGAACTCCTGGCCATCGAGAGAACGGTCCTATTGACATCCAATAATTCGCCGGTGCCCGTTCGGGTCGCCGTCGCGGCGGACCTCGCTAAGATCACGAAGACGCGTCAGTCGTTCGCGCGGGATTTGATGCTTTCGCTGGCACTCCTGGCGGCGGCACTTGCGGCCGCAACATGGATTCAGATCGGGCTTGGGCTGCGGCCCCTAGCGCGGGTGCGCGAGGGTATAGCCGCCATTCGCGCCGGTCAGACTAGAAAAATGGAAGCCGCTGTCCCCAGTGAAGTGGCGCCACTCGTGCAAGAAATCAACGATCTTGTCGCTGCACAGGACAAGGATCTGGAGCTAGCTCGCGGGCGTGCGGCCGACCTTGCGCATGGACTAAAGACACCCCTATCGGCGCTCGCAGCCGACGTGAGTGTCTTGCGCGCTCGTGGCGAACATGAAATTGCCGGCCGCATTGAAGATGTTGGAGAAGCCATGCGGCGGCATATCGAGCATGAACTCGCACGTGCTCGTATCCGGGGTAAGCGAGGCTTCAATGTCGGTACGGCCACATTACTCAAACCGCTTCTGGACTCGCTCGTCTCGATCCAACGCCGCACGTCTACGGGTGAACGATTAAGCTATCAATGTGCCGTTTTGGACGGAACTGAAATTGCTATGGACAAAGCCGACTTGGCTGAAGTTCTCGGCAACCTTCTGGAAAATGCTAGCCGGCACGCTAAAAGCCACGTCCGGGTTTGTTTCACGAGCGACAGCCGCGTTGCGATCGAAGATGACGGTGCTGGTGTGCCAGAAAACTTGCGAGTCTGGGTCCTCAAACGTGGCCAGAGGCTGGACGAACGGGCCGGCGGTGCCGGACTGGGTCTCGCCATCGTGCAAGACGTGCTGGATGCCTATGACCGGCGGCTCGTTCTCGAAACGTCATCCCTCGGCGGGTTGCGGGTGGTGTTCTAGAGCGCTTTGCGATCCGATGGAATCGGATCGGCGCTCTAGTCTATTGTTTTGTCGCATTTTCTGCGAAGAACCGGCATCCACTTCTTCTGAAAATGCTCTAGTACGCCAACCGCACGCGATGCCAATGCCTCGCCTCGCCTCGCCTCGCCTCGGCCCCGGTCATGGCGCCTATTTTATATCCGGTTTGATTGCCGTCTATGGCCGCCATGGTTTGGCCGGCTCGTCTTGGGCATGCTCCTTGGCGTCAACTTTGCCAATTGCGGTTGTGAGCGCAAAGAGTGCCTCTTTCATACCGATGCCGGCCACCGCCGATATAACGAGCGGCTTTTTCTTCGCGGCTTTTTTCAGGGCCTCGGCTTTTTCTGCAATCGCCGCCTCATCGAGTGCATCGCACTTTGACAAAGCCACCAGTTCCTTCTTGCTGGCGAGTTCGCCGCCATAGGCGCGCAGTTCGCGCCGCACGGTGCGATAGGCTTCGGCCACGTCTTCTTCCGTCGCATCGACGAGATGCAACAGCACGCGGCAGCGCTCCACATGGCCGAGGAACTTGTCGCCAAGTCCCGCGCCCTCGTGTGCGCCTTCGATCAGTCCTGGAATATCGGCCAATACGAAATCAACTTCGCCAACGCGCACCACACCGAGGTTGGGGTGCAGGGTCGTGAACGGGTAGTTGGCGATCTTTGGCTTGGCTGCGGAGACGGCCGCTAAGAACGTCGACTTGCCGGCATTAGGCAAGCCGACAAGACCGGCATCGGCAATGAGTTTCAGCTTGAGCCAGATCGTCAGTTCTTCGCGCAGCTGACCTGGATTGGCGTGGGTTGGCGCCTGATTGGTGGCACTCTTGAAGTGAGCGTTGCCAAAGCCGCCATTGCCGCCGCGCGACAAGAGCACGCGAAAGCCAGGTTCGGTCAAGTCGGCTAGAATGGTCTCTTCGTCTTCGGCCAGAATCTGGGTACCCGGCGGAACCCGGATGATCATGTCCTTGCCATTGGGTCCGGCACGGTTCTGACCCATGCCATCGCCACCCTTGTCGGCGCGGAAATGCTGCTGGTAACGAAAGTCGATCAGCGTGTTGAGGTTGGTGACGCATTCGGCCCACACATCGCCGCCCTTGCCGCCATCGCCGCCATCGGGTCCACCGAATTCGATAAACTTTTCGCGCCGGAACCCTACGCACCCATTGCCGCCATCGCCGGCCTTCACATAGATTTTTACAACGTCGAGAAACTTCATTGCGCCGGTCTCCAAAATCTAGCCATCAACGGACGGCGCATTTCATACTGCACGGTGGCGATTTCACACCCGCGCGCTTCGCAGTAGGCCCGGCACGCTCCCAGAGATTTGAAACCCAGTTTTTCGATGACGCGTTGCGATCCCGGATTGTCGATGAAGTGGCAGCACACGAGGCGCTTTATGCCTGCCGTCGTGAAGCAGTAGCGCACCAATTCGCGTGCGGCTTCGGTGGCAAAGCCCTGACCCCACCAAGGTTTGCCGATCCAGTAGCCGATCTCCACGGCATCATCGTCGTGGGGAAAGTAGCCGGTGGCGCCGATCAATTCGCCGTTGAACTCGATACCGCGCACAAACTCACCTTCCTCCAGTCCGCTGATCCATTGCTGCGACAGGGACTCGTCATAGGGATAGGGGATGCGGGCCGTCATGCTGGCAACCGCCCAATCACCAGCGTGCAGAGCGATACTGGGCGCATCGTCCTGCCTGAGCGGCCGGAGAATAAGGCGATTTGTTTTCATGTCCAATGAGAGTGTACGTTACAGCCGGTTCCCGGCCAAGATAGAGAGCCGGTTCCCGGCCAAGATAGAGAGCCGGTTCCCGGCCAAGATAGAGAGCCGGTTCCCGGCCAAGATAGAGAGCCGGTTCCCCAGTCAAGAAACAGCAAAGGGGAGATGGCCCGCCATCTCCCCTCGCGCGATTGCGATGTGCGCCGGACTTCCGGTTCGCCAATGGCGAGCAGCCGGGCGTCAAGACACTTCAATTATTCGGCGGCGGCCGGCTTGGCCGGCACGACCGAAATATAGACGCGGCCATTACGCTTAGTGGCAAAGCTGACCTGACCTTCAATAACGGCGAAGATCGTGTGATCGGTGCCCATGCCGACGTTCTTGCCGGGGTGCCACTGAGTGCCGCGCTGACGGCACAGAATGTTGCCGGGAATGACGTGTTCGCCGCCATACTTCTTAATGCCGAGGCGTTTGCTTTCTGAATCGCGGCCGTTGCGTGTCGAGCCGCCAGCTTTCTTTTGTGCCATGACGTTAGCGTCCTCTCATTCAAGTCCCTGTTCGCGTCGTCGAGCGCGCCGGGGAGAAAATTAAACCGAAATGCTGGTAATGCGGACCTTGGTCAGGTCTTGGCGATGACCCTTCTTGCGGCGCGAATTCTTGCGGCGGCGCTTCTTGAAGGCGATCACCTTGGGGCCGCGGGTCTGCTCGACGATTTCCGCCGTAACTTTCGCGCCCTTGACTGTTGGTGAGCCAACTTTGACCGACGCGCCTTCGCCCGCCATCAGCACTTCAGAAAATTCGATGGTAGCGCCGGCGTCTCCGCTCAGGCTTTCGACGGTCAGCACATCGTCTTTGGCGACGCGATACTGCTTTCCGCCTGTCTTGATGACAGCGTACATGATTGCCTCTTTCCGCGCATTTGATGCGCTCTTGGGTCTCAATCGCGCCCTATGGCGCCGCGAAAAATCGCGGACTTTCAATGGGTTGGCATGACAGCCAACCAGAGCCTCGGGCAGCGCTATTAGCGCGGAAGCCTAATGGCCGCCGCGTGTGGGGGATATATCGATGAAAAGGCGTGCAGTGTCAAAGGAAAAGGCTTCGATTAAGGCGCAAATTCTAGTTCTTGCGGAACGCCAGTGGTACCTAATAGTCCCGAAATTTGCTCACAAATGACTTCGACATGCATCCAAATGTTCCGTGGGAGACGATCATTCCCCGCTCATGTGACTAGTCTCTCAATCCGCAGAGGAAAGCTATCGAACGGAACGATATTGCTGACGCGGGCAAGGAGTGCGAGATCACCATCTCTCCACGGTGCTTTGTCATCGTAAACTGCTATTCGCGCTACTTCGTCATATTCTTCTGTGATCTTTATGTCCGAGAACTCTCGAAACTTTCGATCCACAGTTTGCTGATCGGGAATCGGTTCAACAAACGCCAACTGCCGGGTTTTATCAGCGGACAGAATAACATGCGAAACTTTATATGTGGTCCCACTGTCACCAATCACTTGCAGCTTACGCACTCGATCTTCGGGCAGAGCCCGACCCAACGCCAACTGTACTTCTTTGCGGAAATCACGAACTCGCCGCTCTCTGTGTTCCCAAACTTGATCGCCGACAGCCCGCGATGCGTTTGCAACTAGTGCAATAGCTATAGGCAACTGATTTTCTGTGCACACCCGAGACATGCGGCCATCGACAAATTCACAACCATAGTCCTGCCCTAACCTTGAAAGCCTCTGAGCAAGCACTTTCGTTAGGTCAACGCCAGCAGCGGTCAAAGACATGGCCCCAAATCCGGCGTCGTGAACTATGTAATTACCACCAGCTACAGTGACTACTACCGATACGCACTGACCGTTGGGGTAAACAACTGGCAATTGAACCTCAATACCGAGGTTCGTTTCGCGAGCGCTAATGAGCGCACGGCTGACGTTCGCAAGATCTGCTGGTGTCAATTTGCGAGAAATTTCGGTCATAGTAGGATCAACTGTGGTGGCTCATGGGGTGGTGTCCTATACAAGATATCAAGCCTGATATTTGAGCGCTTGCAGAATTCAACTAACCATTCTTGATGGTTAAGATCTCGCCCGTCCTCGATTGCTTCATACTCTGGAAACTCTTGCCAATGCGTTGATGATACGCCGACCAGGGTTTTGACGTTAAAATGAGTGCGACCTGGGTCAACATCAAGGCTCAAAACACGTTGAGTGCCTAAAAGCAAAACAAAGCCGAATTTTTGCGGCACTCGCGACAGGTGAGCTGTCATACGCAACTCGCCATTAAATTCAGGCAGTTCTGAACATTCGACAATCTTTACCACTTCGCGGTAATCTGGGTGCTGTTTTCGCTTCCAAACGCAACGTCCAGCGATCCTTTTGTCTGCTTGAAGGTATCGCCGCATTTGGTGCTGAAACTGCTCGTCATCTGGTGACGCCATATTGAACTCACGTTCGCTGAGACCACCAGAGTCTGTCGGCATCCACGTTTTGGCAAGCTAATTCGCAAACCTGAAATGCATGATATCGCCGTCCTTGACGACGTATTCCTTGCCTTCCAAGCGCATTTTGCCCGCGTCCTTGCAGCCCACTTCGCCGTTGAAGGCGACAAAGTCGTCGTAAGCCATGGTTTCGGCTCGGATGAAGCCTTTTTCGAAATCGGAATGAATGACGCCGGCGGCGCCAGGTCCCTTGGTGCCGCGCGTGATGGTCCAGGCGCGGGCTTCCTTCGGGCCGACCGTGAAGTAGGTGACGAGGTCGAGAAGCTGATATCCGGCCCGGATCAAGCGGTTGAGGCCTGGCTCTTCGAGGCCCATTTCCTTCAAGTATTCGGCCCGTTCCTCAGGCGCGAGACCTGCAAATTCCGATTCGATCTTGGCCGAGATCACGACTGAGACTGCGCCCTCTTTTTTGGCCTGCTCTTCGACTTTTTTCGAGAAGTCATTGCCGCTGGCTGCTGCGCTTTCTTCGACGTTGCAGACATAGACAACGGGCTTCGAAGTCAATAGCTGCAGCGCCCGGAAAATAGGCATTTCCTCGGGCAAGATATTTGCCGTGCGCGCGGGCTTACCGGCTCGCAGCGGTTCGACCGCTTTTTCCATGACGGTGAGAAGCGCCTTGGCTTCCTTATCGCCGGTTTTGGCCTTCTTTTCGGTGACACTGAGCCGCTTTTCCAAGCTTTCGAGATCGGCCAGCATCAGCTCGGTCTCGACCACTTCGGCGTCGGCCAGGGGGTCGATGCGGTTCTCGACATGGGTGACATCCTCATCGACGAAGCAGCGGAGCACGTAGGCCACGGCGTCAACCTCGCGAATGTGCGACAGGAACTTGTTGCCAAGCCCTTCGCCCTTGGAGGCGCCGCGCACCAGTCCTGCGATATCGACAAAGGTCAACCGCGTCGGGATGATGGTGCCCGACTTGCCGATGCGCGCAATAATATCGAGGCGCGGGTCGGGTACACCGACTTCACCAACATTGGGCTCTATCGTGCAAAACGGGTAATTTGCCGCTTCGGCCGATGCCGTTTGCGTCAGCGCGTTAAAAAGTGTCGATTTGCCCACGTTGGGGAGGCCGACAATACCGCATTTGAAACCCATGACCGGTTCTGTTCCTTAATGACTTTGGCGCTGGGCTACACTGGTCTTTGGCCCCAATCAATGCGGGAAAGAGGCACGCCGGGAGGCTTGCCCAGCCTTAATATGAAATCGGACTATGTTATCAAGGCTGAGCAGGCTTGACGTACCGCCCGATTTCAGGCCCTTGCAGGAGATGTAGTTGAAGGGGAATGGCCTGGTCCAGGCGATCCCCGCTCGGAGATGCTGATGACTTCCCGGCCGCTGCAATCGGTCAAGCTTGATATCGACTGGTCGGCTCAAACCATTCTGCCTATTTCATTCAAGGGCAAAGAAGTGGTTTTGGAGGCGCGCGCTTATCAAGGCTGCGATGAAGCCACCCAGGCCATGGCGCTGATTAACCGCGCCGGTGTGACCCCCGGAGCCACGGACGCCATGCCGCTGGTGCGTGTGCATTCGGGCTGCGTGACGGGCGATATATTTCATTCTCTACGCTGCGACTGCTATGCACAACTTCAGGCCGCGCTCGAGCGAATTACAACGACACCCAATGGCGTTCTGATTTACTTGCCCTATCACGAGGGCCGGGGCATCGGGCTGTTCAAGAAGATTCGCGCCTACGCCTTGCAGGACCAGGGGCTCGATACCGTCGATGCCAACCTCGAAATCGGCTCGCCGATAGATGCTCGCGACTATACGTTTGCGGCCGAAGTTCTGCGCGATTTGGGATTTCCCAAAATTCGCCTCATGACCAACAATCCGTTGAAAGTCGCGGAACTCAAGGCGCATGGTATCGATGTCGTTGAGCAAGTGCCGCTCGTCACCACGCCTGGATCACACAATAAGCGCTATTTGGAAACTAAGCGGAAGCGTATGGCCCATAAATTGTGAGGTTCGGTGTCTGACGCCTTATGCCGGAGGCGTGTCTCCGGCACCACGGGGCAGACTCCGTCGCTTCCCCACGTCCGTCGCTTTAAAGCGTTCTACTTCGGGGCGCGTTGCTACCCGTGACGCCTTCTTACCATTGAGCTGGCTCTAGCTGACACAGTGGTACGGGTAATATAGCGTACAAAAACAGGCACTCGGCCCTTTGCCTTACCGTCGCGATGTTCAAGGCTGCCTTTGGATGAGGGGCACCAGCCTTGGTTACTGCCGTTTATTTGGCCGGGAACCCATTTATCCGCGACCGCATGGCGGCTGGCGGATACGAGCGAATGCGGCTAGAAGGCTGATAACATAGAACCTTGGCCGTTCCCGCTTGCGCTTCCATAGGAGGCAGCCGGCGGTTCCGCCTCTGCTGGCAAAGCCCCATGACATTCCCATCGACCCATCCCGCGCTGGCGCGTGCTCTGGCCGCGCGTGATTACTCAGTGCCGACTGCCGTGCAGCTTGCGGTGCTCGACGCTCATGCGGCCGCGCGCGACCTACTGGTTTCGGCGCAAACCGGCTCGGGCAAGACCGTCGCTTTCGGCATGGCCATCGCCGTACCTTTGCTTGGGGAGGCCGAACGCTTCGAGCGTGGTGCTGAACCCCTGGCCCTGATCATCGCCCCAACGCGCGAGCTTGCCATGCAGGTGCAGCGCGAACTCGATTGGCTTTACAAAGATACTGGCGCGCGTGTGGTGACGTGCGTTGGCGGCATGGATGCACGTGCCGAAGCTCGCTTGCTCAGCCAGGGCGCACATATCGTCGTTGGGACGCCTGGACGCTTGCGCGATCACTTGGAGCGCCGCCGGCTAGATCTGTCGAAGTTGCGGTCCATCGTGCTAGACGAGGCCGACGAGATGCTCGATCTCGGATTCCGGGAAGATCTTGAATTTATACTCGACGCAACGCCTGAGAGCCGTCAGACACTTCTATTCTCGGCCACCATGCCGCGCGAGATTGAAATGCTGGCGCGGCGTTATCAGCGCGACGCCATTCGCATCGAAACGATCCGCCGCGACGAGCAGCATGCCGACATTGAATACCGTGCGGTAGCGGTCGCCCCGCATGACATCGAGAACGCCGTCGTCAACGTTTTGCGACTGCACGAGACGCGCGCCACGCTGGTGTTCTGTTCGACACGTGAAGCCGTCAAGCGCATGCAGGCGCGGCTTCTGGAACGCGGGTTTTCTGCCGTCGCGCTGTCGGGAGAACTAACGCAGCACGAGCGCACGCAAGCACTGCAGGCGCTGCGCGATGGCCGTGCACGGGTTCTGGTGGCGACCGATGTGGCGGCACGCGGACTCGATTTGCCCGATCTGGCGCTTGTTATCCATGCCGATCTTCCCAACAATCGCGAGACGCTGCTGCACCGCTCCGGGCGCACGGGACGCGCCGGCCGCAAGGGGCTCGTCACGCTCATCGTTCCGTTCAACCGCAGGCGCAAGGCTGACATTTTGTTGAGTGCAGCCAAGGTGACTGCAACGTGGGGACCTGCACCCACCGCAGAAGAAATCCGCGCCCGTGACCAAGAACGCTTTCTGGCTGATGAAATTTTTACGCTGGTTTCCTCCGAGGAGGAGTCGGTGCTTGTGCGCAACCTGCAGGCCGCGCGCACGGCCGGCGAAATTGCGCTGGCTTTGGTGCGCATTCATAGTGCGAGGCTGCCGGCCCCGGAAGATCTCGCGATCGATGCAGGTCCGCCGCGCCGCGCCGATCGTGTGCGTGACGATCGTCCGCGCCGCGAGCCTTTCGAACGCCGCCCTCATCGCGAACGTGATGAGGCTCCTTCTTCTGGTGTGGCCGGACACGCCGATTTTGCGCCCCGCACTCCTCGCCCGCGCCGCGAAGACAACCGTGAGATGGTTTGGTTCAAACTCAATATCGGACGCGACCGCAACGCCGATCCGCGCTGGCTGGTTCCGCTGATCTGCAAGGCTGGCAACATCACCAAGGCCGAGATCGGCACCATTAAGATCAACGACCTTGATACGCGCTTCCAAATCGTGGCCACCGTCGCCGGCGACTTCGCATACGCAGTGCGCACGTCCAAGAGCAAGGAAGGCCATATTTCGCGTGTCAGCGTTCATTCTTCGGCCGATGATGCGGCGGTTGAGGAAGCAATCAATGCGCTCGCGGTGGCTGAGAGCGGCGCGGTCAGGACCGTCCATCGCGCAGAGCCTGCACAGACCGAAGTCAAGGAGAAGGCGCCGCTCCGCGCCCGGCCAAAGGCGCCATGGCACGAGCGCAAAAAACCCGAGGCCGGTGGCTACCAGGCACGCAACAAATCGGGCGATAGGGATTTTTCTGGCAAGGGATTTGGTGGCAAAGATTTATGGTCAAAGAGCTCTGGGTCAAAGAGCTCTGGGTCCAAAAGTTCGGGGTCCAGAAGCTTTGAATCCAAGAGTTCAGGGCCGAAAAGCGATGGGCCTAGAGATTTCGGCGTCAAGACTTCCGCAAAAAGGCCAATGCCGGATGGCGCGGTTCAGCCGGCGCCGCGCGCCAACAATGGACCGCGCATCGAGTCTCGCGGGCCCAAGCCAGCTTCAAAGTATGCCCATAAAAAGAAGAATCGACCGCCAGTTCCTGCAACCTCGTGAGTCCGGCCGCCGCCAGTTGAGGATCGAATAGCCGTTACACCAAGCGCAGCGCCTTGGCGTCCACCGCATCCTAGCAAAGACGGTGAACGCCGCGGCGCCAGATTGTGTGATCGACTCTAAGTTTGGCATCTGACCTCGAAGATTGGCAATCGATGCCAACAGTCTGGCAGCCGCCACGTTCATGGCCAAGACTCAGATTTTGCAGCGGCGGGTTTAATACGACGCCAATGGCGTGCTGCTTCCCCCGGTTCCATAGGCCACCCACACGTTTGGCTCTTCATAGCAGCCATATTGGCGTTCGAGATCGATGTGCACCGGCACCAGGGCGCCTTCGAACTCGTAGTCACCGGTCTTGTCGAATGTCTTCTTAGACCAGTTCTCCCAGAAGCCGAGGTGTTCGCTAACCACCATCGAGCGTTTGCAGGGGCGAATGAGTTTGCCGCCTGCCGCGAGGTGACTGCGCAGCCAGGGGTCAAAGGGGCGGCCGCGATCATCCGTCCAGGTGATGTAATCGTCGATGGGTACGTGCGGGAATTTGGCTTTGGCAGACGGCCTGACAGGCGCCACAAGCCCATCAAGACCCTTCGAATGGGCGAGGTCGAGCAGGGCCTGGATCATGATGCGCGCATAGCCTTTGGACCGGTAGAGCGCTGGCACCGAGATAGCGAGGGCGCCAAGCATATTGGCCGTGGTTCCACTCATGGCCGTAAGGCCACGTTCGACAAGCCAGTCCCACCCTTCAGGTGGCAGGTCATCTGGACCCGAACATGCAATCGGTACGCAGTTGGCGACCGCTACAGGATAGCCCCTGTCCTCATCGACTAAGCAGAGCTGATACTCCGCGAATTCTTCCAAGATGGTCGCGTAGTGTTCGTAGTGCGCGCGCGTGTAGTTCAAGTAACCCAGATCGTTCCAGGCAGCTTGCTCGATCGAACAGGCGGCTTTCCTGAGGTCTGAACTGTAAGCCCGGGAACGAATGACAAGATTGGTCATGGATCAATACTCAAGTGGCAGGTGCTCAATTGGCGGGAGGAGAGCCCGGCCGGCCGGTGACGGCTTTGCCGAGTTAAGGTAGAATGCACGTTAAGGTTGATAATTGGTTGCAATGTGTTTTGCAAGGGGATTGGGCGTCATTTGGCCAAAATCGGAAGAACTTTATAAAAAATGCAGAAAAACATATGGTTATACTGACAACTCGTTATTTCTCCGGCTAGCTCTCCTGCCCTAAGTAATGATATATTCAACTATAGCGTGTATTCCGGGGCCCGTGTCGCTCAGGGAAATTTCCATGCTGAAGCATAACTTACGCGCCGATCAGAAGCGTCACGATGCCGACCTACGCCGTCTCGCGACCTTGAGTGCCCTAGGTATCACGGGCGCGGGTCTCGTATTGCTGGCTATTATCGCCTACGCGGGATGGGCTTCAAACCAAAGTTCAACGGCCAGGGAGCGTACGCTCCTTCAGAATGCTTTTAATCGCGGCATCGCGCGCGCGCTTAGCGAGCAAAAGAGCGTGGCATGGTGGGATGATGCCGTCATCAAGATCAAAGACGATGCCATCGATCTCGATTTCGTTGACAGCAACTTCGGTGTCTTCCTGACCGAGACTTATGGCCACGACGAAGTCTATATTCTCAGTAGCAATGACAAGCCGCTCTATGCATTTGCCGGCGGCGCGCGTGCGCAGCCCGATGCATTCGAGCTACATAAGGCCGCCATGGCGCCCGTCATCGCGCAAGTGCGGGGGCAACAGGCTGCGGCTCAACCGGGCCAAGATCAGACAAACATCAAGGTGCGGCCCGACGCATTTGGCGCTGATCAAGGCAACTACCGGATTCTAGGCGGGGCGGTCGCGGCAGCACGTTGGGCCGGTCATATTTTGCCTGTCGATGGAAAGATGGCGGTTGTGGCTGCACTGACCATCGTGCCCAATGTCGATATGAGCCTACTGAAGGGCCCACCCAATCTATTGATCAGCGTCACCTATATCGACGGTGATTATGTTACCGGCTTGGGACGCTCGTTGCTGCTCAACGATCTAGCGCTGGAAGCGCGGCCCGTGAAAAGCGGTGGTATTGTATCCGAGCGCTTTGAAGGAGACGACGGCACGTTTGGTGGCTATCTGACCTGGACGACTGAGAGGCCGGGGCAGGTTCTCTTGCGTTTCATTCTTCCCCTTGTGGCCTGCGGTGTGATTGCCGTTGCGATTCTTGCAAGCGGAATGCTCCGGCGTTTGAAGACGTCGTCAAATGAGCTGGCTGAGCGTGAACTGCAATCGCGCCACGACGCTAGCCACGACGCCCTGTCTGCTCTGGCCAATCGCGGTCATTTCGCTGAAAAGCTGCAGGAAGCCCTCGATGCTCCGGCGCCGTGCCCTGAAGAAGGCCGGCCAATCGTCGCCTATATCGATGTCGATCACTTTAAAGACGTCAATGACACGCTAGGCCATCAGGCAGGCGATGAATTGATCAAATCCGTCGCCGGGCGCTTGAGGGCGCAGATGAGAACGGACAGTTTGCTGTCGCGTTACGGCGGCGATGAGTTTGCTATTCTTTGGCCCAATGCAGGCCCGCACGCCGGCGAAGCTCTGGCTCAGCGCATTCAAAGCGCATTCGCGGCGCCCTTCGAAGTCTGCGAGCAACGCCTTTTTGTCACCGCATCGGTGGGCATCGCAAGCGTGGTGGCGGCCGGCGTATCGGGCGATGAATTGATGCGTCAGGCTGATATCGCGCTCTATGAAGCCAAAATGCGGGGCCGTAATCGCGCTGTCTTTTTTACGGACGACATGGCGCGACAGGTTGAGGAGCGCCGTTCGATCGAACTCGACCTGCGAACCGCGCTCGATGAAAATCTTCTACGGCTAAATTATCAACCGATCATATCTTGCAACACCGGGGACATTACCGGCGTGGAAGCTCTGGTGCGCTGGCGCCATCCGTTGCGTGGTGAGATACCTCCGGCCCTCTTTATACCAATTGCCGAGCAATCTGGCCTGATGCCGGCCCTTGGCGAGTGGGTGCTGAGCCGTGCCATGCAAGACGCATCGCTATGGCCCCGGCTCCAGGTTTCAATCAATCTTTCACCTGTGCAGTTCCGCCAAGACGATCTTGAAGCCCTATTGCTTCGTCTCATCGAAGAGCACCGGGTCGATCCGCGCCAGTTCGTACTTGAGATTACCGAAGGTGTTCTGATGGAATCGTCCGAGCGCACCAGCGGGACTCTCGATGCCATTCATGCCATGGGTTTTCAGACCGCTCTCGACGATTTTGGAACCGGCTATTCCAGTCTCGCATACCTGTGCAATTTCAGGTTCGACAAGATCAAGGTTGACCGCTCGTTTGTGAAAGGCATGTCGAAATCGGAAAGCTACGGGAAAATCGTCAATGCCGTCGTTGCGCTGGGCAAGGGGCTTGGCATGAAGATCGTGGCAGAGGGCGTGGAAACAGAATCGGACGTCAGCATCATGACCGGGCTTGGATGCAGTGAGCTGCAAGGCTACTACTTTTCTAAGCC
>JBEBJD010000197.1:0-3408 GCA_040080075.1 Hyphomicrobium sp.
ATCTTGACTTCATTATTGTATGCGCCTGCGAGCAATGTCCGGCTATCTGGTGAGAACGCGAGTGCTCGGCGAGCCCCGCTCAGATCACCGATAAGCCTGTTGGCCTTCCGTTGCTCGATTTTTGCATTGGCTTGCTGTGCATAGAGGCCATTTGGATACGTCGACACATACTGTTGCCAAACCTCCAGCAGGTCGGTCTCTCTTGCATGCTTCCATGCCGCATAGTCCGCGGGCGCCTTCGCCTCATTGGCGCGCTCAACTGCCAGCTCAGCCAGCCGGGCGTTCTCATTCGCCACAGTGTGCCGCCAGTAGGCGAACCCACCAGCGGCTGCAACAGCAAGAATCCCGCCTCTGATGAGGAGTTTTCTCCGTGAGCCGTCTGGTTCCTCAGATTTGCGAATTCCGGGCGTTACCATCGCCTGCTTCCTCCCCAACCCCCATGTTGATGCCCATTATGCTGGCTCGTTGCCGAACGCGCCGCGACGAGCATCCATGACCCGTTCATCGGTCGTTAGACACGTCTCGCACCAAACAGACCCTTGTGAAGTAGCAGCGTCCTATTGGAGTCCAGATCCGACGATGGGGACAAGTACCGAAACACGTCCTGCTTGCCCCTCCGATATCCCACGGCGCTGAAATTGAACAGAAGCTCGAGTACGCTGTCAGCGTCCGCGCTCCACGCGATGTCGTGGGTTTTCTTCCTGTTATTCTCATAGAGCGCTCGAAACTCTGCAGCCGTGAAATCACGTTCCCCTTGACCCAACAATGCGTCCAAAACACCGCCTATATATGGCATCTGCCCACCGATCTCGTCCTCGAGCTCGGCTTTCAGGTGTTGCGCAAATTCTCGAACGCTGTCTTTCAATATTTCACCAGATAACTCGAGACCACCACGCCGCGCGGCATGCTTCTCCACTACCTTTTGAGAACACTGGCTAAGGTAGAAAATAAAATCGCGCGGACGCATCAGCGTATAACTACCAATAAAGTCGAACTTATCCCACTGCTTGCCGCTAACCGTATATCTAAGTGCGGGACCCACCATTAAGGGCCATACTTGAGCAAATGAGTGTGGCGGCTCAATACCCGCCGCGCGCGAAAGACGAAATCCAACAAGTTGCTTTATCTTGTCCATGCTCCAGTCTACCCGCGCGGACGAGCTCGCCCATTTCTCCCTATCATTGTCTCCCAGCTTTTTGTATATATCATCTCGGAGCAGAACAACCGGCAGCACGCAGCCAAACTTACTCTTCGTGTCATCCTTCACAAGCTCCACCGCTTAGAACAGCGCAGTAAGCAGCGCGAAATACTCCTTTCGGTCCTCCTGCGAGGATGAGCCAACGAAATCCTCGTCAAGTTCGTCAAAGATCACATAGTATTTAGACGCTTTAAGGCTGGGAATGATCAGCTTCTTGAGCGCCTGAACCCTGTCGTCAAAAGAATGTGACCCGCTCATTATTTGACGCGCCAACTTAACCTCGACGACGCCTATACCCTCGACTCCAAACTTGACGCCACCCGAGATCCAGCGAGCGAACCGTCTCGCAAGTGTCTCCGTTGGATCAATCTCGAACACGCGTCCAAAAAGGGTCCTCAATTCGGGGTCAGTAGTTGGATCGCTCGCCATCAATTTCGCCACGCTGCAATATATGAGAAATTGCCACCCCGAAATATATTGATTGTGGGCGCGATAAGACGGGTCTTTCAGGCTCTTGTATAGATCGTTGAATGGGTAGTTGCGGAACGATAGCGCCTGGGCAAAGTCCGTGGTTGCGGAAGCCCTTAGCAGTCGTTGGCCAATGGCGGTTTTGCCCGTGCCTTTGCGACTGATAACAAAGCTCTTTTTGCCTGAACGCAGAAGGTCGAGATCGGGCGTTTCCCAAAAATACTTCGAATTATCCTCTTTCTTCGCCTCCTGATCCCAGCTGGCGATCTCTCGGTGCGTGTCGATGCTCAGCGTTGTCATGTTATATCCTCCCGTCCAGTGTTTTCGTTCGCTACGGTATCAATGATCGATGTATTGCTGGATGAATAACTACGTCGTCTTTGACATCCAGCTCCCCGAAGACATTGTCCTTGAATTGAAACCGATAGCGGTTGTTAGGGTGATCACTAGGAGCATTCGGCGCGGCATGCCCGACTACGCTTAGTTCGTAGAGCTTCCGAAGCAAGGAAACCGTCTCCTCTGGGGTGGTGTTAAATGTCGCAGCAAACTCGGCGTGGGAAAACCGCCGTTTCAAAGGGCTTGAGCGAACCATCTGCTGCATTTGCGCCAGTCGCTCCCGTAGGTCACCGAGAAGCGGCAATCCCTCATCAACAGTTTGCGAGCGAAAATAAAGTACCGAATAATCACGCTCGGCCCCGACGAATTGATTGAACTGAATTTTCTCGGAATTTTGCTGTAGGGCGAGATTGGCGGCTGTCTTCAGAAATACAATGTGGTCTCTGGGCCGCCAATGTGTCCGGAGATCAAGCCAATCAAATGGCCGCTTTGGTGTCTGGTTATCATAGATATCGTTAATCCGATCGTTGTGGCTGAATCGTTCTATCAGGGCACTCCAATTCGACCTGAAATCATCTTCATGCATTCCGGTAACGACGGACAGTCTGTGGGCAATGAGTTTCATCATTTGGCTTGGATGCCAGTATAAGCGCACAGTTCTGTCGTGCCATTTGGTGCTATCGGGGTTGGGTATCTGATTGAGAATGTCTGTTCTCATCAATACTGCCGGTCGCAAGCTAAGTTTGCCACCGAAGAGGGGCTCATCGGTTACACCATGAGACGCACCCACAAGTCCTTCCAGTAACCGCAGATAATCATCTCTCTGCGCCTTGGCGACGTCATGCCGGAACGACGCATCCAGGCTATCAAATGCTATATGGATTGTGACCGGTTCGCTAAGAGTCTGGCCTATTCTTGAAAGGAACCGCTTTAGTGCGAACCACCTCTCTTGCCAGGGCATGTCTTTGGTGTGTGAAAGTTTGGCGCCGTTGTAGGAAATGCTGACGTCGCTCTGTCTGAGGAAGCTGACTATCTCGCTCAGCGCGGTCGTGTCAGGCAAGTTGTCCGCAAGTGTAGCGTCCTTCAAAATAGTTTGATTGAGCTGAGAAAGCGCGGCCGTGGCGATAATTGTAAGCCAAAGTCCCTGAGCCTCGGCAGGAACAGCAGCCACATCGGAAAGCATATTGAAATTGAGGTCTCTTGCTTCGAGGTGGCACAGTTGCCGCGTCGTATCCCCGCAATATTTCTTCAGGTAGTTTATTACTGCCGACTTGCCTGAGCCCTTGCGACCGACGACCATGAAGGCAGAGCCAGTAAGCAGGTTCGCATAGTCGGCCCGCTCATAGAGATATTTGCTATCAAACCGGCCCTCCTGAGGCCATGCTGCAACTGCATCGATAAGTTCT
>JBEBJD010000073.1:0-15120 GCA_040080075.1 Hyphomicrobium sp.
TCGATGCGCTGATGGGCGCCGGTTACGGTTCGGCGGGCGAGCGCTGCATGGCGATCTCTGTGGCCGTTCCCGTGGGTGACAAGACCGCAGATCAATTGGTGGAGGCTCTTGCTCCGAAGGTGCGGGCGCTCAAGGTCGGCCCCGCCTCCGATGCCGAGTCTGAAATGGGACCCGTGGTCACCTTCGATGCCAAGCGGCGCATTTCCGGTCTCATCGATCAGGGCGTAAAAGAAGGCGCAAAACTCGTTGTCGATGGCCGTGGTCTCGAATTGCAGGGCTATGAGAACGGCTTTTTCCTAGGCGGATCGCTGTTCGATCGCGTCACGTCCAGCATGGAAATCTATCGCCAAGAAATCTTCGGGCCGGTGCTGTCGGTCGTGCGCACGCAGAATTACGACGAGGCGGCAGACCTGATCAACAGCCCTGAGTATGGCAACGGCACAGCCATCTTTACCCGCGACGGCGACGTGGCCCGTGCCTTCGCCGATAAGATCGAAGTAGGTATGGTTGGTATCAACGTTCCCTTGCCGGTTCCGGTCGCCTATCACTCGTTTGGCGGCTGGAAGCGCTCGATGTTCGGCGATCACGCTATTTACGGTCCCGAAGGCGTGCGCTTTTACACGCGCGTCAAGACCATCACTGCCCGCTGGCCGACCGGCATCCGTGCTGGTGCACAGTTCAATTTCCCAACTTTGAAGTAGGCGCTCAGCTCTGTCCCCACTGCACCATTGACTCAAAAGCGGGCTGCCAGCACAAGGTCAGACTCTGGCGCTGGGTGATGGGAACGCACGGAGGGGGATTTGCTATTTCAGTCGCAAGTGTTTCTGCTGGCGTTTTTGCCCGCGACGCTGGCGGCGTGGTACGCGGCGGCGGGCTCCACAGTCCTGCGCGAGTGGGTGCTGATTGTCTGCTCGCTCGTATTCTACGCTTGGTGGGACCCGCGCTTTGTCATTCTGCTCATTGCGCAGACGGGCATTTCTTGGGTGCTCGCAGAGATTTTTTTGCGCAGCGGGCGGCGTTGGCGATGGCTCCTTGCGCTTGGGGTTGCTGCCAATCTCGCCGTGCTCGTGTTCTTCAAGTACTGGACGTTTCTGGCTGAAAACGTGATTGCAGCAACCGGAATTGCGCTGCCGGCTCCTTCCGTTGTCTTGCCAATAGGCATCAGCTTTTTTACCTTCGAGATCATTTCGTATCTCGCCGATCTTGGCCGTCGCGAAGCGCCACACTATCCGCTGCGGCGGTTTGCGTTGTTCGTCATGCTGTTCCCGCGGCTCATCGCCGGCCCGATTGTGCGCCACCATGAGATCATCCCACAGTTCGAACTCGATCCTTTTCGCGATGGTTTGGGGCAGCGGCTCGCCACCGGCGCTTTGCTGTTGATCGCAGGACTGGCAAAGAAAGTTTTTCTGGCCGACAATCTGGCGCCGCTGGCCGACGCCGCATTTGTGAGTGCCGCGACAACGGCTGTTTCGCTGCAGGCGGCATGGACGGGGGCGCTCGCCTTTACGTTTCAGTTGTTCTTAGACTTCTCAGCCTATTCGGAGATGGCGATTGGCATTGCTCTGATGCTTGGCTTCACTTTGCCGCAGAATTTCGAGGTACCCTATGCGGCGGTCAGCGTGCGCGATTTCTGGCGCCGCTGGCACATGACATTGTCGCGGTACTTGCGCGACTATGTCTACATCCCGCTTGGCGGAAGCCGGGCGGGCAATGCCAGATACATCTGGGCCACGATATTCACGATGGGGCTCTGCGGATTGTGGCACGGGGCAGGCTGGACTTTTCTGGCATGGGGCTTGATGCATGGCGTGGGGCTCATTGCCTGCCACGCTTGGCAGGCGCGGGGCACACCAATGCCTTGGCCTCTCGCGTGGGTGCTGACGTTCTCATTTGTAGTCATCGGCTGGGTTCTGTTTCGGGCGCCAAATTTTTCCGTGGCGGCAAATATGCTGCAGGGAATGGCTGGCTTCCATGGATGGGGCGGACGCTTTGAAGGGGTGGGGCTGATAGCGGCTGGGGCCGCAGTGTCCATCTTTGGCCCGGCGACTTACAGCGTGATGACAAACTCCTTGCGGCCCCATCCTGCGATTGCAATCGCAGCTGCAACGATTGCAGTACTCGTCTTACTCGTGGTGGGGGCTGGGCAGCCGCAGACGTTCATCTATTTTCAGTTCTGAGAGGCCGTGGTTTTGATCGAGCCGGATAGCACTACTGACGGCCGTTGGCAGGGCGCAGCCTGGTCCCGGTTCACCCGCATTCTGTTTGGCACGCTCGCTGTTGAATTGGTGGGCGCCTGTGCGCTGATTGCGGCCGCCAACCCTTATGGAAACCTTCCGGTTTCACTTGCCGGACAGCACGCCATCATGGATACCAATCAGCGCTATCAATATCCAGCCATCGCCCGTTCTGGTCTCTATGACTCCATAGTCATCGGCACGTCCACGTCACGCCTATTGCGGCCGGAAGCGTTGAACGCCGCCTTTTCGGGGCAGTTTGCCAATTTGGCGATGGATGACTCAACAGCCTGGGAGCAGTACCGCTTGGCCTCGCTGTTCGTTGCCAGTGTGCCTCAGCCGCGCACCTTGGTTGTGGGCCTTGATCATGTCTGGTGCCGCGAAAATGCCGGTAGCCGCCGCACAACGGAACGGGGTTTTCCGGAATGGATGTTCGACAACGATCCATGGAATGATCTGCAATGGATGCTAAACCTTCGCAGTGTTGAGATTTCGTTGCGCCGCATCGCATACGCGCTCGGCCTCAAAGAGGCTCGCATTCCCTTTAATGGGTATGAAGTATTTGTGCCGCCCGAAGAGCAGTACGACCTAGCCAAAGCCAAGGCGAAACTGAAGCATCCGAAATCCGTGGCCGCCGATTCACCTGCTCCAACGCTTGAAGAAAGAGCAGCTTTGACGTTTCCGGCATTGGAGTGGCTTGGGGAGCTTTTGGAGCAGAAATGGAAGCGTGTGATTCTGGTGGTGACTCCGATTCACATGGGTGCGCAGCCGGTTGCGGGACAGCCGGCGGCATGGCGGGAAAACGAATGCAAGGCGCGCATCGCAGCCATGGCTGAGAGTAAAGGTGTTCCGCTCGTCGATTTCAGGATCAGATCGGAAATTACGTCGCGCGATGAAAACTACTGGGATCCCCTACACTACCGGACCGGCATCGCCGAGCGCATTGTAGCGGGCCTCAGCCGCGCCCTGCACACCAAAGTGGATGATCCCGGCGGAGACTGGCGCATGCTTTCTGGTGGACGGTAATGCTAAGACCGGATCAGCCCCACGATATCTTTGACTTCGTTTAACACCGGCCGGGCGATCGCTTGGGCGCGCTGTGCGCCATGTGCCAGAACCTGATCGATAGAGGCAGGGTCGTCCAGCATGCGGCGGATTTCATCACCAAGTGGTTCGAGTTTGCTGACAGCCGCTTCGGCGAGTACTTTTTTGAAGGCCGAAAATTGCTGACCGCCAAAGTCGCGCAGCACAATGGTTTTCGATGAGCCCGTAAGGGCGGCAAATATACCCGTCAGGTTGTCGGCTTCAGGACGGTTGGCAAGGCCCTCCACATCGGACGGCAGCGGCTCGGTATCTGTCTTTGCCTTTTGAATTTTCTTGGCAATCGTATCGGCGTCGTCTGTCAAAGCAATTCGCGAAAGATCCGAAGGGTCTGACTTCGACATCTTCTTGGTGCCGTCGCGCAGGCTCATGACACGTGTTGCCGGCCCCATGATCACGGGTTCTGGGGCTGGAAAGAAGATACCGTCGGCATGTCCGCTGGCGATGATGCCTTCCCTAAAGTCGTTGTTGAACTTCTGAGCAATGTCGCGCGCCAATTCGATGTGCTGCTTCTGGTCTTCGCCGACCGGCACATGCGTCGCGCGGTAAGCGAGAATGTCCGCCGCCATCAGGTTGGGATAGGTATAGAGCCCTACAGACGCAGCTTCTTTGTCCTTGCCAGCCTTTTCCTTGAACTGCGTCATGCGGTTGAGCCAGCCTAGCCGCGCCACGCAATTGAAGATCCACGCGAGTTCGGCGTGTTGGGGCACTTGGCTCTGATTAAATAGAATGCTCTTTTTGGGATCGAGCCCCGATGCCATGTAGGAGGCGGCAACAAGGCGCGTAGCATGCCGCAATTCCTTAGGATCTTGCCAGACAGTGATGGCATGGAGATCGACCACGCAATAGATGCATTCGGTCGACTTCTGCATCTCGATCCACTGCAGCATGGCGCCGAGATAATTGCCCAGATGCAAGCTGCCCGTTGGCTGCATGCCGGAAAAAACGCGCTTGGTAGGTTTCTTGGCGGTCATTCAAAGTGCCTCTTAATTCGCGCCGGGTTATGACGTGCGCCGGTCTTGTGTGCAAGCCCTGTGGTCATTCGCGGCTCAAGACTTGCGGCGCATGAAGGAGCGCAAGGCGTTAACGTTGAGTGCCCCCGAGGCCCAAGCACACAGGAAGTAGACAATGGCTCCTGTTCCGATGAGAACGGCCAGCGCAGAGAACCTGACCGCAATGCCTGATGATTGCTCGAGCCACGGATTGAGTAGCACAGACATACCATAGAGGGCTGCGCCCATGGCAGCGCTCGAAAAGATGATCCGGGGGATAGCATTTCTAAGCTTGGCGTCGGTTTCGAAATGGCCATCACGTTGCAGTCCTCGCCACAGGAGAATGGCGTTCATCCAGCCGCCCAAGGTAGTGGCGACCGCGATGCCCAGGTGCGGCATCCAGCCGAGCGACCGGAACAGGAAAAACAGCCCGATCGATCCCAGTGTATTGGCCGTGAGACTCCACCCTGCGTAGCGCATCGGCGTGGTGGTATCTTGCCGGGCAAAGTAGGCTGGCGAAAACACCTTGATGAGAACGAACGAAGGCAGGCCCAGTGCAAAAATTGCCAGAGCATAGGCTGTGTAAGGCGTGTCTCTGACTGTGAACGCACCGCGCTCAAATAGCACCCGTACAATGTCGGAAGGCACGACCGCCAGCGCCACGGCCGAGGGCACCGTCAGCAGCATGGCGAATTCAAGCGAACGGTTCTGGCTATCCATCACGCCCTGCATGTTGCCAGCCCGCAGTTGCCTGGAAACATCCGGCAGAAGTACCACGCCAATCGCGATGCCGACGATTGCGAGCGGCAGTTCGTAGAGCCGGTCTGCGTAATAGAGGTGTGATACGGCACCATCTTGCATGGAAGCGATCATGGTGCCGATCAAAATATTGACCTGGGTTATGCCGCCCGCAATCACGCCGGGAATGCCAAGCTTGACGAGTTGCTGCATATCAGGAGTCCAGCGCGGGCGCTGCAGACGAAGCCAGAAATCGCTGCGCCGGATGCCCCAAAGCAGGTGCGCAAGTTGCAATAGGCCAGCAACGAACACACCCCAGGCCTGAATATAGCCCGCCATGGGATCGTTGCGGTATCCCAGCCAAATCGACAGAAGCATTGCCAGCGTCAGGGTAATGTTGAGAACGATCGAGACGGATGAACTTTCGACGAACTTGCCAAACGAGTTCAAGACTCCAGACAGAAGCGCAACGAGCGACATGCACAACAGATAGGGAAAAGTGATCCTTGTCAGCGATACGGCGAGATCGAATTTCGCAGGAGTGCCGGCAAATCCCGGCGCCAGCAGATACATGAGCCACGGCATGGTGATCATGCAAACGGCCGAGACCAGAAGCACTATGAATGCCAGGCCCGACATGGCCTCGCTGGCTAACTGGCGTGCTGCCTCGCGGCCTTCGCCTTCTAGCTTGGACGCGAAGAGGGGCACGAATGCCGAGTTGAAGGCTCCCTCACCAAACAGGCGGCGGAATAGATTGGGGAAGCGGAAGGCGACGTAGAAAGCGTCCGCCACCGGGCCCGTACCAAGGACGGCCGCGGCTATGATATCGCGCAAAAAGCCCAGCACACGGCTTAGAAGTGTCAATCCACCAACGGTCGCGAAAGATCTGTAGAGTTTCATGAGGAGCGTTGCCTGCCGTTAAGTAGAAGACAGTGGTTGCGGCGCGGCTTAGCACGGCCTTGCGAATATTGGCTATCGCGGCATGGTTGGTGCTGCCACCTCGCTGGTCACCGGGCCAATTAGTACCTTTTCAAGCCGTTCGCGAATCGACTTTTGTCTGGCTTCGGTTTCAATTTTCTTACCCGTAAGATCGGTGACATAGAAGACGTCGACGGCCTTCTCCCCGAACGTGGTGATGTGGGCAGAAGTAATGTCGAGTGACAGGTCCGAGAGGGTGCTGGTGAGATCGTACAGCAATCCAGTGCGGTCGCGGCCGGCAACTTCGATGACCGTATGGGCATCCGACAGGGTATTGTTGACGATCACTTCGGGCTCCACCGTAAAGGCTTCGAGCTTGGCCGCTGATGGGCGCCGTTTGGCGAGCAGTGCCGACAATCTTACGTCGCCATTCAGAACCTTATGGATGGTCTCGCCAATACGCGTTCCGCGCCGTATTTCGTCGGCGTCGTCAGGAAACTCGCGCTGCAAGATGAAGGTATCGAGGGCAAATCCATCGCGCGTCGTCGAGATGTGGGCACCCGCGATATTTGCACCATTGGCCGCACATGCGCCTGCAAACAATGCCAGCAAGCGCGGATGATTGACTGCAAACACTGACAGTTCAGTCGCCGATGTGAATTTGTCGGTGGTGCAGGCCGTTGCCAATGTCTTCCCGTCCTTATCGGCGGATCGCACGAGGCGTGCATGCTCGGCCTGCGTGCTGGTCTCAGTGCGAAGCCAGTAGTCGGGGTATTGGCGGGCGATGAATTGCGAAATGTCTTCAGCGGGCCAATCTGACAGCACTGCCCGTAGCGCTTCGTGAGCTTCAACCAGGCGCTGACGGCGCTCACTCTGGGTGTGCCCACCAGAAACGAGGGGCTCTGTTTCAGCATAAAGTGTGCGCAGCAATTGCCCTTTCCAACCATTCCAAACGCCTGGACCCACTGCGCGAATGTCGGCCACGGTTAGGATGAGCAGGAGCTTGAGGCGCTCGGGACTTTGCACGATGTCGGCAAAGTCGCGTACAGTCTTAGGGTCGGTGATGTCGCGGCTCTGGGCGACATTGCTCATGGTCAGGTGCTGCTCGATAAGCCAGCAGACGGTTTCTGTTTCCGCGCCGCTCAGTCCCAGCCGGGGGCACAGTTCACGCGCAATGCGCGCGCCCACAATCGAATGATCTTCGATACGCCCCTTGCCGATATCATGCAGAAAAGCGGCGGCGTATAATACGCGCCGGTTCTGAATGGTTTTGAAAAGCTGCGTCGATAGGGGCAGTTCGGCGGCCATGCCACCCTGTTCAATTTCAGTGACGCCGCCGACGGTACGGATCAAATGCTCATCGACAGTGAAATGATGATACATATTGAATTGCATCATGCCGACCACGCGGCCAAATTTTGGAATGAAGCGGCCGAGAACTCCGGCCTCATTCATGCGCCGCAGAACTCGCTCGGGGTCGCCCGTGCTGGTCAACAGTTCGAGGAAGATGCGGTTGGCTTCGGGGTCGTGGCGCAGCGTCTCGGTGATCAGCCGGTGTGACTGGCGCAGCTGGCGGATGGCGTCGGGATGCAAAAATGCGTCCGTATGCTCGGCCTGTGCAAAAAAGCGCAATAAGTTGACGGGATCGCGCTCGAATACGCCGGGGTCGGCGACGTTGATGCGTCCATTGTCGATGCGGAAATCGGTGCGCGCGCGCACCTGCCGCCGCAGAGTCCAACTCGAGGGACGCAGTAACTTGTTGCGAACCGGCGCGGACTTGACCTGCTGCATTTCGAGGGCGGCGCATAGGATGGTCGAGAGGTCGCCCACTTCTTTTACGATCAGAAAATAGTGCTTCATGAAGCGTTCGACGGCCTTCAGGCCACTCTTGCCGCGGTAGCCTAGCTTCTCAGCGAGTACGGGTTGAAGATCGAATGTCAGGCGCTCTTCGGCGCGGCCTGAAATAAAATGCAGGAAGCAACGGACGGTCCACAAAAAATCCTCACACGAGCGGAATGTTTGAGCCTCCTCGGCCGTGAAAATCCCAGCCTTGACGGTTTCGGGACCAACCCGGTGCCCAAACATATATTTTGAAAGCCAATGCAGGGTATGCAGATCGCGCAAGCCCCCTTTGCCATCTTTGATGTTGGGCTCGACTTTGTAACGGCTGTCGCCGGTGCGCTGGTGGCGTTCGGTGCGTTCGGCAATTTTGGCGTCTATGAAGGCGCGTTCGGTGCCGCGAACTACTTCATCGCGAAAACGCTGTTCGAGTTCGGCATAGAGCTGCGCATCGCCGTGAACGTGCCACATATCAATCAAGGACGTGCGAATGGTGACGTCGGACTTGGCGAGTTTCAGGCATTGGTCGGCCGTGCGCGTCGCGTGTCCAACTTTGAAGCCTAAATCCCACAACACATAGAGTAGGTATTCGGCAACGCTTTCGCCCCATGGGGTCTGCTTATAAGGCAGCAAAAATAGCAAATCGATATCGGAGCCAGGCGCCAAAAGCTCGCGCCCGTAGCCGCCAGTGGCGACAATGGCCATGCGTTCGGCATCTGAAGGGTTGGTGGCACGATAGACATGGGCAACGGTGTAGTCGAACAGTAGCCGGATGAGTTCGTCCTGGAAGCTAGCCAGCCCTTGGGCGCAGCGGCGGCCATTGCGGTCATATTCAAGACGAGCGCGTGCTTCGGCGCGGGCTTCTCGAACAAGCGCTTTCAGCCGCTCGACGACAGGCTTGCGCGCTTCGGCAGCATTGCCGTTCGCGTTCCAAATCGCAGTCAGCTCAACGCGCAGGGCCTGCGGGTCGAAGTAGGGTGCAGATTTTAAGGCCGGTAGTGTCATGGGTAATAAAATATCAGTTGGGCTGGGTTTTTGGCGGCTTGGAACCCAGAAGTTTCAATCGGTAGAGTGCTTCGAGCGCGGCTTTGGGTGTGAGATCGTCGGGATTTATGACGGCCAATGCTGCATCGATCGCGGAGGGTTTGGCGGGCGGTGCCGAACTTCGCGGCCGGCTGGCGGCAAATAGTGGCAGATCATCAAGAGGTTTCGCGCCGCCCGCAGCTCGCCGGTCATTTTTTTCCAATGCCGACAAGACTTCACCGGCGCGCGCCACGACAGGGCCCGGCAGCCCCGCCAGTTTGGCAACTTGAATGCCATAGGAGCGGTCGGCGGCGCCAGCTTTGACCTTGTGCAAAAAAACAATGTCATCGTGCCATTCTTTGACATCGATGGTCACGTTGGCGACGCTGGAGAGCCGTCCCGCGAGGGCGGTCAACTCATGATAATGGGTGGCAAAGAGTGCGCGCGAGCGGCACGTATCATGCAGGTATTCCACGCACGCCCAGGCAATCGACAATCCATCGAACGTGGATGTTCCGCGGCCAATCTCGTCAAGGATAACGAGTGAACGGTCAGTTGCTTGGTTGAGAATGGATGCAGTCTCGACCATTTCAACCATGAATGTCGAGCGTCCACGGGCCAGATCATCAGACGCGCCAACCCGGCTGAACAAGCGATCGAGTACGCCAATGTGTGCAGATCGCGCGGGCACAAACGAGCCCATTTGTGCAAGCAGCGCAATGACGGCGTTCTGGCGCAGAAAGGTCGACTTGCCAGCCATGTTCGGGCCCGTCACCAGCCAGATGCGGGCGTCGGGCATTTCATCGAATCCAGGCGCCTGGGCTGGTTGTGCGCGCCCGAGCACACAATCGTTTTCGATGAAAGGGCCGCCTTGAGCGCTGCGCAGCGCCTGTTCGACGACCGGATGGCGGCCGCCGCGAATTTCAAAGGCCGGGCTATCATCAATGACAGGCCTGACATAGCACTCGTTGACAGCCAGTTCGGCCAACGCCGCGGTGTGGTCGAGTTCGGCGAGGCTTGCTGCAATGGCCGTTAGCATGTGGGACGCCTGTGCGACGGCATTGGCGAGGGTTTGGAAAATTTCCTGCTCAAGGGCCAAAGCGCGTTCGGCGGCCGATGCAATACGCCCCTCGGTTCCCGCCAACTCCAACGTGGTAAAGCGAATGGCGTTGGCCATGGTCTGGCGATGCCGGAACGTTTCCGCCAGCGGCCCCGATGTCAGCGGCTTTGCATTGAGTTGCGTCACCTCGACGAAATAGCCGAGAATATTGTTATGCCGGATGCGCAACGATTTTACGCCAGTCAGTTCGATGTAGGTGCGTTCTAGTTCAGCCATCACCTTGCGGCTATCGTCGCGTAATTGAAGAGCATCATCGAGTTCGCAATTGAAGCCAGTCCTGATGAATCCGCCATCGCGTTTCAAGTGCCCTGGCACTTCGACGAGGGCGGAGGCCAACTGTTCGGCTAGGGGGCCAGCGGCGCGGTCCAGCGAGATGGTGATGGCATCGAGTTCGGAGGGCAGGCCTGCGGCCGACTTAGCCGTTAGCAGATGATCACAGCAGGTCTTGGCTGAGTACAAGCCGTCGCGGATAGCGGCCAAGTCTCGGGGACCACCACGTGCAAACTGCAAGCGCGCCATGGCGCGGGCGATATCGGGTGCCTGCTTCAGATGGCGGCGGATGGCCTCGCGCAGCGCGCCTGCTTCTGCCAGCCGTTGCACGGCATCGAGTCGCCGCTCAATGACGGCCGTTTCCCGCAGAGGACTTGCCAGCCTAGCCGCCAGTTCACGCGCGCCTGCCCCCGTCACAGTGCGATCAATGGCGCTAATCAGGCTGCCGTCGCGTGTTCCCAGCGTGGAGCGCAGCAATTCGAGGCTGTTGCGAGTTGCCGCGTCAATCATCAGCGCGGAGCCAACATTCGAGCGCCGTGGCGGGCGGATCATTGGCTTTTTGCCGATTTGCGTCAGTTCGACATAGCGCAGCACCGCGCCCACGGCTGCCAGTTCGCCCCGCGTGAAATCACCAAAACCGTCAAGCTCAGCTGCACCAAGGACTGACTTCAGTTGGCGTTCGCCGTTGAGGCTATCGAACGAGGCTGAAGGCACAGGGGTTGCCGCCGCTCCCGAAAGTCCAATCCATTGCCGCACTTCGGCATCGCCAAGAACCTGATCGGAGGCAATCACCTCGCCGGGTGCCAAGCGGACGAGTTCGCCGGGCAGATCGGCGCCCGAAATTTCTCCCGTTTCAAACTCGCCGGTCGAAATGTCGAGTGATGCCAAAGCGACACTGCGGGCCGAGCCGATCAACGGGCCGTCGCCGCCGGGATACCTGTAAAGCGCCGTGAGGAAATTGCGTGCCCCTGGCTCTAACAGCGTCTCCTCGGTCAGCGTACCAGGCGTGACAAGCCGCACCACATCGCGCCGCACGACTGCCTTGGCGCCGCGCTTGCGGGCTTCTGCTGGATCTTCGAGCTGTTCGCACACGGCGACGCGGTAGCCGAGCTTGATCAGCTTTTGCAAATAGTCGTCGGCACGGTGAATGGGCACGCCGCACATCGGAATATCAATGCCCAAATGCTTGCCGCGTTTGGTCAGCACAATTCCAAGCGCGGCCGAGGCGACAACGGCGTCGTCGAAGAAGAGTTCATAGAAGTCGCCCATCCGGTACCACAAGATGCTGTCGGGATTGGCGGCTTTGATCTCAAGGAACTGGGCCATTGAGGGCGTTGCCTCGGTGGCAGGAGGGCGCAGCAAAGTGGCATCACCGCGGGCCGCAATAGCCTCACCGGCGCGCGCCTCCCCGGGTGAGGAGGCGTCATCCGTTGCCATGGGCCTTGAAGGCAAATTTTCTTGCGGTTCTTTGCCTGCCATCGTCTTGCCAACTCGCTTTCGCAAGTGGCATAGCGCGCCTCGCAGCTTGAGGGAATGGCGGTCTCAGCTCCGGATTGGCCGCAGCCGCCAACCTTGTGGATTAGAACGATTTATCAGGCGTCCTGGGCGATCCGGCTCTTGACTTCGTGGGGCGCGCCGAAGTGCTCGAAATAGCGCGGATCGATTTTTTCGACGGGCAGGATGATGAGCACATCCGTGGTTCCAAACTGCCGATCGATGACCGCGCCATCGCCGACAAAGGCGCCAAGCCGCAAATAACCCTTGATTAAAGGCGGCATAGCCTTGAGCGCGGCTTTCACATCGACCTTGTCTTTGGCGATGATGTTCATGGGTTGATGCAGGTGAGGATGGGCCTTGCAGCGCCACTCGGGCGGCGCCAGTGCATGATGATAAAGGAAGCTCAACGCCATGGCGTGATCCTTGGGGTCGACGCCTTCGAAGCTCGCACAACCGATCATCACATCGACCTTGTGTTCGCGCACATAAGTCCACAAGCCGTGCCACAACAACTCAACCGATCGCTTGTTGCGATAGGGCTTGAGGACACACGAACGGCCCAGCTCCATAAATCGGTATTGCGGCGAGCGAGCCGCGATCAAGGGTGCAATATCGTATTCGCTCTGCGTGTAAAAACCGAGTTTTGGTGTTGTCTTCTCTTGCCGCAAGACACGGTAAGTGCCGATAACACCTGGGTGCCGCGAGGAGACCCAGCCTTCGGGAGATTTGGCGGGTGCGGCGCGATCGACGACGAGCAGGTGGTCACAGATCGCGTCATAAGGGTCCTGATCGAGGCGGCGCATGCTCGCAACAATGCCAGGCACCGCCGACATTTCTTCGTAGAAGACTTCATAGCGCAACCGCTGTGCGCGCAAAATTTCGCGGCGCGAACGGGCTAGCCTGACTTCGAGAGTGCCGAGCTGGCCATAAACCTTTTCAGGCATCCTCCGCACGAATAGAAAACGGTGAGGTAGAGTTTTTGGGGTGTGAAGGCGTTGCGCGCTGCGTAGCGCAGAATGGGCTGTGATAGCGACTGCGAGCGAGGGGGCTTCGCGATTTAGCCGTCCGGCGAGGCGCCGGGCCGTGCGCATCATCATGATGTCTCCAGAATGAAACTAATGTACCGCACTATGAAGCAAAACATGAGTCCGAGACAGCTTTACGACAGTGCCGGGGCCATTTTCTGATCTGAGGCCATGCGCCGCGCATGCCGTGCCAGGACCATTCGTGTCAGGCGGCAGGCTGACGGCGTTGCTGGGTGCCACCCCACTTTAGCAGCATGGCTTCAAGTTCGTCGCCATCGAAAGGCTTCGCCAGGTAGTCGTCCATACCATGCGCCAAGCAGCGATCGCGATCTTCCGCGAAGGCATTGGCGGTAACGGCGATAATGGGTGGGCATGTGAGACCGGGTTGAGACTCAAATAGGGACCTGATGGCTCGGCTCGCCCCCAGTCCGTCCATCACCGGCATTTGCATATCCATCAGGATAAGGGCAAAGGGAGCCCCGATACCTTCAATGCCGCGCCGCACGGCCGTCACGGCTTCAAGGCCGTCTTGTGCGGTCACCACCTCGCAGCCGGCGCGTTCGAGAATCCGGGACGCCAACAACCGGTTGACCGCATTGTCTTCGGCCAGCAGCACGCGGCACGCCGGTGCCCGCTCGTCATGGGCACTGACGGGCAGGGTAAGGGCTGGTTCGCATGGGCTGCCATCATTGACACGGTTAGTAAGAACTTGATTGATCATAGACTGGGGTCTGACGGGACGCACCAGATAGCCAGTAAACCCATGGCGCCGGAACGATTCCATGCCGTCGCGAGCCAGAGGACTGATCAGCACCACGCCTTTGACTGTGGATGGGTATGCAAGTTCCTTGGCTTCACTCAAGAGCCGTCCGGCAAAGGCTGCGTCGCCATCGCATTCGACAACAAGTGTCGTAACGGGAGCGTTATTGCGCGCCGCGTCTGCAATAGCTCTCAGTGCCTCGCGTGATGGCGAGACGATGCACGCCAGGCCCTCCTGCGTCAGATGCGTCGCAAGTACCTCCCGCTCCATGAGCCTGTCACAGGCCAATAGAACGGTTTCCCGAGCTTGAATTTCGGGCCGCGGGTCAATTCCAGAAATTGGTTCTGCAATCGCCTCAAGTTCAAGTCTGAGTGTGAACGCCGATCCTTCACTCAAGGTGCTGACCACGCCAATATTGCCATGCATGGCTCGGGCCAGTTGCATGGAAATCGCCAGGCCAAGCCCCGTTCCACCCCGTGCCCGTGTGATGGCTGCGTCAGCTTGCTCGAATTCGGCAAAAACCATGGCTAGGTCGCGATCCGACAGCCCTATTCCAGTGTCCTTGACGGTGATGACGAGCGCCATGCCGGACGCTGCAGTTGGCTTTTGCAGGTCGCGACCGACGCTGACACTAACCCCACCCGTATCAGTGAACTTTATGGCGTTGGAGATGAGATTGAGCAGAATCTGACGCAAGCGGGCTTCGTCACCCAAAAAGCGTCCGCGGCAGGCGGGCTCGACAGTCCAAGCAATCTCAAGTCCCTTTTCTTCGGCAAGTGGTGCCATCAGTTCGACAGCGCCCTGCACGATGCCGGAAAGGTCGAATTCAGCAGTGTTGAGAACCAGTTTTCCCGCTTCGATCTTGGAAAAGTCGAGGATCTCGTTGATTAGGGTCAGCAGGTTGCGGGCTGATTGGTCGATGGCTCGCACATAAGTTTCCTGATCGGGAGCAAGGGGTGTGTCGCGCAACAGACCGGCCATGCCAAGGATGCCATTCATGGGCGTGCGGATTTCGTGGCTCATGGCAGCCAAGAAGCGCGACTTGGCGCGGTTTGCAGCTTCTGCCTGATCGCGGGCATCGGTCAGTGCAGCGTCGGCCTCGCGTTCGGCCGTTACATCGCGGCCGGAAATCTGGATTTCGGTAGAGGTTCCTGTAGTCTGGAGTGGAGACGTTTCCCAACAGATCCAGCGCGGACCTGAAACCGTTTCAACGAGTTCGTATGATCTGTAGCGATCGCCAGCGTGGTGCGGCCCGGCTGGGTGGGCGCGCTCGATGCAAACCGGACTGAATGCCGTGCCCAAGACCTTGACAGCGCTGGTGCCGAAAGCGACGCAAAACGCCTTGTTGACGAATGTCAGCCGGCCTTGGATATCGCGCCGCAGGATCATTTCGTCTTGGGCGTCAAGCAGGGCGCGAAGCCGGGCTTCGTCTTCAGACAGTGTCCACTGCATGTCCTGCAGGTGTTCGAACTTGCGTTCGAGGCGATCCCCGAACATCGAACCGGAGGTGTTCGCCGTGCTCTGCGTATCGCTGGCAGCAATTGCCTGAAAGGCAGGAAGCGCAGCGAGAAGCGTCAGAAGGGCCGCTGTTGCGATCAACACA
>JBEBJD010000045.1:0-3388 GCA_040080075.1 Hyphomicrobium sp.
GGCAGGAAGTACCATTCAGGAACGATGTGCGGCGGCGTCACCAGAGGGTCGGCTGGCGTGAAGTTGTCGGCATGTCCGAGGTAATCGGGCATGAAGAACACGAACCAGGCAAACAGCATCAGGAATACGAACATCCCGACCACATCCTTAGCGATGGCGAACGGATACATCGGCACCGTGTCGGCTTTCGACTTGATGTCGAGGCCGGTTGGGTTGTTCTGGCCAGTCACGTGCAGCGCCCAGATGTGCAGGATCACAAGGCCCGCGATTACGAACGGTAACAGGTAGTGCAACGAGAAGAAGCGATTGAGTGTTACGCCGCTAACCGAATAGCCGCCCCACAGCCACTCGACGATTGCGGTACCCAAGCCTGGAATAATCTCGTTTATCGATGAGAACAGGTTGGTAATGACGGTCACACCCCAGAAGCTCATCTGACCCCATGGGAGTGCGTAACCGAGGAACGCGGTCGCCATCATGGCGAGGAAGATCAAAACGCCCAGAACCCAAAGGACTTCGCGCGGGGCCTTATAAGAGCCGTAGTAAAGACCGCGGAAGATATGGATATAGACGGCCACGAAGAACATCGACGCGCCGACTGCGTGGAAGGCCTGGATCATCCATCCATAGTTCACATCGCGCCGGATGTGCTGCACGGAATTGAACGCCTCGGCCGCACTGGGCGTGAAATGCATTGCGAGCACTACGCCGGTCACGATCTGCGCCATAAGGCAGAACATCAAGATGCCGCCAAAGGTCCACAAGTAGTTCAGGTTACGCGGCGTGGGGAATTCCACAAACTGGCCGTGCATCATGCGGGCGACTGGTAGGCGTTCGTCCCACCATTTCCCAAAGCGCGACGACGGCTGATACGAGGACTCATGTTGAGCCATGGTGAAAACTCCCGTTAGCCGATCTTGATTTTAGTGTCGGAGAGGAACGTATAGGGCGGCACATCGAGGTTGCGGGGCGCCGGCCCTTTGCGGATCCGCCCAGCGGTGTCGTAGTGCGAGCCGTGGCACGGGCAAAACCAGCCGCCGAATTCGCCGCGCGAATCGCCCATCGATTGACCTTTGGGAATGCAGCCCAAGTGCGTGCAGATGCCGACAAGAACCAGCCACTGCTCATGGCCGGCCTTGACGCGATCTGCGTCGGTCGCGGGCGCGCCATCTGGCAAACTGAGGTTGCGCGCAAAGGGATCTTTAAGAGCCGCCGCGTCGTCGGCTACCGCCTTGTCGCGCTCCGCCTTCGTGCGATTGCGAATGAATACGGGTTTGCCCCGCCATAGCACCGTGATCGCCTGACCCTCTTTGATGGGGGCGAGATCAATTTCGGTGGAGGCAAGCGCCTGGGCGCTGGAGTCGGGGTTCATCTGCGCGATGAAGGGCCACATCAATGCAGCGCCGCCTACGGCTGCAAATGTGTTGCCCGCGACAACCAGAAAGTCCCGGCGATGAGGGTCTTCTGCTTCAGATGCCACGTCTACCTCCGATAGATATCTCGTCAACTGCCGGCTGGCCCCATTGCAAACCAATGGGCTAGGTGAGGCTGGTCTTTTACAACGCTTGGGAACTCAAAAGCCGCGGGCGCACCGCCTGCGGGCGGGCTTGCGATACACCGGGCTGAATACCGCAAATGTGATTGGCGGGCCATTGCCCAGGCGCAAACCCGAATGGGCGTTTTGACGCGCATCTGACCCCGGTGAGGCAATACCTGTCACATTTTGCGGCGGCAGTCTAAGAGCGAGCCGGCTCCGATCACCAGAGCTGCTCCGCCACTGCACGCCATTGGACAGCCTTGACCAAACAGGACAATCGCTATGCGCCTCGCCTTGTATCAGCCCGATATTCCACAAAACACAGGGACCCTGCTGCGCATGGCGGCCTGCCTCGATGTCGGCGTTGATATCATTGGCCCGGCAGGATTCGATATGAGTGACCGGTCCCTGCGCCGCGCCGGCCTCGATTATCTCACCCACGTTGACCTGACACGGCACCAAAGCTTCGAAGCCTTTGAGAAGGCGCGACTGGCTCGTGCACAAGCTTCCCGTCTCGTCTTGCTGACTTCACATGGGGAAATGCCCTACACTGACTTCAAGTTTTGCGCGACCGACGTGCTGCTGCTCGGCCGGGAAAGCGCTGGCGTGCCTGAGGCCGTCCATGACGGCGCCAGCGCCCGCCTTAGGATTCCCATGCACGGCGGCTTGCGGTCCCTCAACATAGCGGTGGCCGCTGCAATGGTTGTTGGAGAGGCGCTGAGACAGACGAGACAGGAGCCGGTATGACGAGCCCACCGCCTAACAGTCCGGTCAAGCCGTTCGATGCCATTATGCTGAGCGTAGGCGACGGGCATTGGCTCTACGCCGAACAAATCGGTACGCCCGATGGCGTACCTGTCCTTTTTTTGCATGGCGGGCCGGGCAGCGGAGCCCAGCATGGTCACAGGGCGCTTTTCGATACTGTCCGCCATCATGCCGTATTGTTTGATCAAAGGGGGGCCGGCCGTAGCCATCCCTACTGCGCAATCACTCAAAATACGACCGCACACCTCATCGCCGACATCGAGCGACTCCGCGAATTCTATGGCATTGAGAAGTGGCTGGTTGTGGGAGGCTCCTGGGGCTCGACCTTGGCGCTGGCCTATACTCAAACTCACCCAAGCCGGGTCACAGGGCTGGTGCTGCGCGCTGTCTTTCTTGGCACAGAAGCGGAGATCACTTGGGCCTTTAGCGAAGGGCCGCGCCGTTTCCGGCCGGAACTCTACGACGCGTTCATCGCCTTTTTGCCGCCCGGCGAACGCCCCGACCCAATTGGCGCCTATGTGGCGCGGCTGACCAGCCCTGATCCCACTGTTCATGCGCCAGCGGCGCAGATGTGGAATGCCTATGAGCGCGCGCTATCTGAGCTGGCGCCGGTCAATCCAACCCTGCCTGCCGCATATGACGCCGGCCTTCGGATACCGCCGACGCCGCTGCTGGAAGCGCACTACATTAAAAACAACTTTTTTCTTGAGCCCGGTGAGATACTGGCTAACGCGCACAAGCTTGCCGGCATTCCGGGCCATATCATCCAAGGGCGCTATGATTTGTTGTGCCCGCCTGTCACGGCGCAATCACTTGTTAAGGCGTGGCCAGATTGCCGATTGCAGATTATCGGCGCCGCTGGTCATGCGGCGACGGAGCCTGGCATCGAGGCGGCGATGATCAAAGCCATTCGTGACCTAACCGGCACTTGATCCCGCAACCGGAGGACGGCCGCAGCAAGCCCGCTATGTGGAGCCTTACAAAGCGAGCTGCAGCACAGGCTCGATATAGATTTCACCATCGCGCCAAGTGACACGGTAGCCATCAGGAGCGGCTGCAGCGTCGATGAGGAGGGCGAGTGCAGTC
>JBEBJD010000284.1:0-3383 GCA_040080075.1 Hyphomicrobium sp.
GTGCTTCTATCCGGAAAACCGCTGCACACTTTTCCGGAAGCACTCGATTCTATCGTGCTTCTATCCGGAAAACCGCTGCACACTTTTCCGGAAGCACTCTAGCTACTTGGCAGCGACAACCGCAATCTCGACCAGCATCCGCGGGTCGACAAGTTTGGCTTCGACGCAGGCCCGCACGGGTGCGTTCTTGCCGCCTAGCCAAGGGGTCCAAGCCTCATTCATGGCTTCGCGATGGCGAATGTCGTTGAGCCAGATATTGGCCGATACGACCTTGGACTTATCGGTCCCGCATAGTGCCAGGAGACGGTCGATTTCGGCCAGCACTTCGGCGGTTTGGCCTTTGACATCGCGCGACAGGTCGGCGGGAATGATGCCAGCCGTGAAAATAAGCCCATTGGCCTCGACGACCTTGGAGTAGACGGCATTCGACTCGTGGCGCGTGATCGTCATCGGGAATCATTCCTCAACGCTGGGGGGTTCAGTTTGGAGCCGCTCATAGCAAGACTGGATCGCCGTCGCCAAGGGTTTCCGGCGGCGTTGCAACGCGCCGAAATAAGCCCTATCAATTCAATAGCTAAGGGACGCCACCTCATGAGCAAAACAGCTTTGAACGGCCCGGCGAACCGCATCCGGTCCGCCTCAAGCAGCGCTGCAACCGTGACAGCTGCGGTGGCCGAACTCAAATCCGCCCTGGTACCGGGCGGCGGGCCGGTGCCGGGATTCATACCCGCGCCGCAAGATTTTGCTCACCTGCTGGCGTTCTACTCAACCGCTTACGATGCCGGCGAACTCGCCGCCGCTCTCTCCGCCGCGTTCCCCGGAACTCCGGTCTCGGGCTGCTCGACGGCGGGTGAAATTTCTCCCTCCGGCATGACCAACGGCGGCGTCGTCCTGATCGCCTTTCCCGCATCCAATTTCCGGGTTCATGCCGGCCTTATTGACGGAGTTGGTGCCTTCGCCGTTGAGCGCGCTTCCGATGTTGTGCGCCGCCTGCGCTCCAAGTTGCGGCTGGATGGCGTAGAGCGCGCCGCTGACCGGGTCTTCGCCATCATGCTCGCCGATGGCCTGTCTAACGCCGAGGAAATGATTGTCGCGGCGGTGCATTGGGCGGTCGGCGATGTCCAATTGATCGGTGGCTCGGCCGGGGATGCACTTGCCTTCCATCGCACGTCGCTCATTCACGACGGACGAGTAGTGCATGATGCCGCCATATTGATCATGGTCGAAACCGATGTGCCATTTAGGATTTTCAAGACCCAGAATTTTGAACCGACTGCGGTAAAGCTGGTCGTCACCGCGGCCGATACCGAAAGGCGAATCGTCTACGAACTCAACGCCGAACCGGCCGCGCGTGAATATGCTGCCGCAATCGGCTTGCTGCCCGGCGATTTGGGACCCTTTAGCTTTGCCTCGCATCCCCTCGTCGTCAAAGTCGGCGGCGACTACTACTGCCGCTCTATCCGCAACATGAATGCCGACGGCAGTCTGACTTTCTTTTGCGCCATCGACGAGGGATTGGTGTTCACCGTTGCAGATGCGCAAGACATGCTGCGCTCAACTGCCAGAACGCTGGACGCGGTGGCGGCCGATCTTGGTGGCATTTGCATGGTTCTGGGCTTTGACTGCATCCTGCGCCGCCTCGATGCCGAAAACCGCCAGATCCGGCACGAGGTCGAAGACCTTTATCGCCGCCATAACGTCACTGGCTTTCACACCTACGGCGAGCAGTTCAATGCCATGCACCTCAATCAGACGCTGACCGGCATTGCATTTGGCGCGGCCCCTTGCACATCGCACGAGGACGGCGCGTGATGAACCACCTCACTTCCGGAGGCTCCAGCCCTGAAGCGCGCATTGCCGAACTTACCCGGCAGATTCAAAAGCTAACCAAAATCAACAACGCGCTGCTCAACCGGGTTGAGCGGTCAATGGATCAACAGGCCAATGCTTTTTCACTTTTCCAGACGGCCATCGGTCTTGAAGCTCAGGTGCGTGGGCGCACGGAAACATTGAAAAGTGTTCTAAGCCGCCTTGAGATTGCCAACGACGAACTGGTCGCCGCACGCGACACCGCCGAACGCGCCAATCGATTCAAGACCCGCTTCTTCACAGCCGTCGGCCACGATCTTCTGCAGCCCCTGCACGCCGCACGGCTGTCACTTTCGGCGATGGGTGAAGGACCTCAGCCCAGTCAAAATCAGCGCCTGACGGTACAGGTCGACCATGCCCTGTCGACTATTGAAGATTTGCTGCGTTCCATCCTCGATATTTCGAAACTCGAAGCTGGTGTCATGCGCCCCTCGATCGAGGTCACCCCGCTACAAGCCTTATTTCATACCGTTGCCATAAGTATTGAGCCGGTTGTGCGTGATAAAGGTCTGGCCCTGACTGTGCGCCCGACTACGGCGATGACTTCGACAGACCCGCTGATGCTGCGGCGAATCCTGCAAAACTTGCTCGCCAATGCCGTCAATTACACGCGATCCGGGCGGCTGTTGCTGGCGGCCCGGCGGCGCGGGCAGAACTTGCGCATCGAGGTGTGGGATACGGGCGGGGGCATCGAGCCCTCCGAACAGAAAGTCATTTTCGAAGAGTTCCAGCGCGGCAGCCAGCAAGAACACACGGCCGGATTTGGCTTGGGACTTGCCATCGTACAGCGCATGTCGGAGGCCTTGGGCCATCAAGTCGATGTCTGTTCAAGATTGGGGGCCGGCACTTGCTTTGGGGTCACCGTACCATTCGCGGGCACGGCACTTATGACACCGCCGCGAGATCAACGGCCGCTGCTAGCTAACGCCTACGGCTTTGCCACAAACAATGTGATAGTGATCGAGAACGATAGCGCCGTGCGCGAGGCCATGCACGCGCTGTTGAGCCGCTGGGGTTGCAGCGTGCGCACGGCGGCCAGTTTAAGTGAAACGGCGGCCTTATTACAAAATGAACCGGAATTTGTGCCGTCAATCGTGCTCGCCGACTATCACCTCGATCGTGGCGAAACGGGTTTGTCCGCGGTGATCAACTTGCGCGCCGCTTTCGGGGCTGCCCTGCCCGCCATCATCATCACCGCCGACTACTCCGACATTGTGACGGGCGCTTCGTATGGCGCGCGCTGCGAGGTTCTGCGCAAACCCGTCCGCCCGGCCGAACTGCGCGCGCTCATGCAGTTTTTGCTGAGGTAGTAGGGACCGTGGCGGGAAAAACGCCACCTAACGAATGTCAAACCGGCAATCCTCGGGACAAGCCCGAGGGCATGAAAAATGACGGGATAACGCCGATCCTAATTCACCCCGCAATCTTGGAAAAATCGGCAACGGCAGTTGTGGCCGCGCGGATTTCGGAGAGAAGTTTGAGGCGGTTCAGGCGCAGTTTCGGATCGGCGTCGT
>JBEBJD010000143.1:0-3361 GCA_040080075.1 Hyphomicrobium sp.
ATATTTCATTGTCCGGCGCGTCGATAGCGACGGCGGCTCGCCCGGCTATCGGCAGCGAAGTCACGTTTGGCAAGTTGCGCTGCCGTGTCATGCGCCATCACAACGAAGGCATCGGCGTCGCTTTCCTCGATATTCAGGAACCGGAAGCCATCAGAAAGTATTTCGGATGAGGAAACCCAATGAAATCAACAATGCCTTTGGATTTCGCTTTGGCCATCCCAAAATAGCTCAAATTGTCTTCAAATGCTCTCAGCGCGCTTCAAGAGACCTGCAGAGTTTTGGGTTAGTCTGAGTTATCGAGTACGGGGTAATGTGTGATGCGCGCGTTGGTCTTTTGTGTTTTGGGTGCTCTGGGGCTGTCTAGCGGTTTAGTCGCTAGCAAGGCGGCTGCCCAAGAGGCAAGGCTGCAGAAAACTGCAGCTTCTAATGTCGTATATATGCGGATGTATGGGCCCTCTCAGGCACCTTACGGGTTTGTGCGCTATTGCGAGGCGAGCCCCGACGCTTGTCTGCCGACAGGCACAGCAGAACAACGCTTGCAGCCAACGCCTCTGTCACTGAGCGAACTCGACGACATTAATCGCAGCGTTAATGCCCGCATCGCTCCGGCAACGGACGCAGAGATTTATGGTGTCAGTGAATATTGGACCATTCCCACTCAGCGCGGCGATTGTGAAGATTACGCTCTGTTGAAGCAAAAAATTCTGATCAGCCATGGTTGGCCTTCCAGTGCTCTGCTCCTGACGGTCGTGCGTGATGACAAGGGCGAAGGTCATGCCGTACTCACGGCACGCACCAGCCAGGGCGACTACATCCTCGACAATAAAGTTGACGATGTGCGCCTTTGGAACCGGTCAGGGTACCAATTCGTCATGCGGCAATCTTATATAGATCCCAAGGTCTGGGTCTCGCTAGACGTTGCAACATCCACACCGCCTGGTGCCATGGCCGGGGTCAGCGGCAGTCAGTAAGGTAATTTGCGAAACACCTCGCTCAACACGATCCGGAGGATCACTGCGCATTCGCACATCCTAGCGCGATGCTGCCCGTGGCTCTTTAGAGCGAGATGCCGGCGCAGCACCAGCGGCGAGCCTTTCTAGACGGCTCGCCTCGATCACAGCCTGCGTGCGCGACGAAACGCCGAGCTTGCGTAAGATTTCTGACACATGAGCTTTGATGGTTGTCTCTCCGACACCCAACTCATGGGCAATCTGCTTATTCAACAACCCTTGCCGGAGCATTTGCAGAACGCGGGCCTGCTGGGGTGTCAGACTTTTCAGATTGGCGACGCCTGGCTCCGCATCTGCGATGAGCGTCGCGGGATTGGGTGGCTGATAGTCAGCGGGTAGTGTGACGATGCCATTCATTACATCACGGATCGCACTAGCCAACTCACGTTTGCGCACTGACTTAGCTATAAAACCACTGGCCCCACAAATCATGGCTTCATGAATAGTCGTGGCGTCCTCGTGAGCCGATACGATGACAATCGGCAGTTTGGGATCCAGACCTCTGAGTTGGTGGAGCCCATCAAAATCCTGGGTTCCCGGCATCGCCAGGTCAAGAAGCACGAGATCAAAATCCTGCCCCGACTTCAATATGGCAGCGGCGGCCTCAATAGAGGCCGCTTCAACGATGGCGGTTCTGGGGAACTCCGATGCGATGGCACTGCGCAACGCTTCCCGAAACAACGGATGATCGTCGACGACCAAAATATGTGCAGGGGATACCATCATCGCGCACAACTTTACAGCTCCAGGACCGCCAATGCCAGTAGCTCAATCGCAAAACCCATAAAAATATCCAGTGAGCCAATGGTGGAACGAGCTCTTGCGGGCGCAAATGATGCCTGACGACAGCCGGACGGCCGGTCTGGCCATCTAGTTGCATACGGTCAAAATGCCAGTCTATGCCGGTTGCCAGACGGATCGGACGGGGCCCTGGAGCGAGCCAACCTGCGCAGTTGTTAAGCTTGGAAACACCTGGTCCATTGTCTATACTACCGCTTGGGACGGGGAAAGGATATCTGTCTGACTGCTGCACAGGGCTAGCGAAAAGCCGGGTTGACGCACGGGCCGCGGTCTGGTTGAGGCTGCGAGACCGGTCTGTCATGGTGGCCGGGTTTGTCGTGTACGCCGTGGGGCTGCAATCCGTTCGATTGAACGCAACGGCAGGCAAGTATTCAGTGTGGGAGATGACGGTCTATGAGTTGTAATCCTTGGCGTTGGATGTGGGGTTTAATCCCGATCGCGATGCTGACCGCTGGTGCGTATATGACGGAGCGCGCCGGCATCGAGGACGACCTTACGTTGCGTGCTAAGCAAGCCTTCGAACGGCAGGGACTATCCTGGGCCGAAGCAAGATTCGAAGGGCGCGATGCCGTTCTGACGGGTAAGGCCTCCGAGGACGACGAACCGCAAAAAGCTCTCGACGCATTGCGCCGGGTTTGGGGTGTGCGCATTTCCAAATCCCGCACCGACCTTGTCGCCAAAGTCGAAGCTTACAACTGGATGGCTGACCTCGATGGCAAGTCGGTCAAGCTTTCCGGTTTTGTACCGAGCGAAGATACACGTCGTGCAATTATTGGCGTCGTCAAAGCCAACTTCCCCAAAGCCTCGATTGACGATGCCATGACGGTGGCACGCGGGGCGCCCAAAAAAGACATCTGGATTGGCGGCATTGGTTTCGGCTTGAAACAGCTTTCTGGCCTCAAGCGCGGGTCGGTCAAGCTCGACGGCACCGAGCTATCGCTGGCCGGCGAGGCCGCCGACGGCGCCAGCTACAAAGCCATTCGCGCCGCTGTGCCGGCTCAATTGCCGAAAGGATGGAGCCTTGGGTCGGCAAAGGTGATCGCACCTGCGGTCAACCCGTTCACCTGGGCGGCCAAGTATGCCGGCAATCAACTCGTCATGTCAGGCTATGTTCCCGACGACAAATCGCGCGACGACTTGTTCGCGCATGCCAAATCGACGTTCCCCAAGATCGCCCTCGTCGACCGTCTCGAGATCGCGAGTGGCGCGCCAGAAGCATGGCTGGTAACAGCCAAGGCCGGGTTGGATCAACTGTACCAGTTGAAAGATGGAACAGCAGAGATGCGCGGCAAGGAAATCTTGCTGTCAGGAAATGCCGAGGACGAAGACACGGCTCAGGCAGTTCGCCTCGCCATCAAGGCCGGCGCCGCGCCAGGCTACAAGGTGTCCGACGCCATCAAGGCGCCCAAGCCTCAGATCGCCATAGTCAGCCCTTTCGTAACTACTGTTGACGCCCATGATGAAACGGTGACACTCACTGGCTACGTACCTTCAGAAGCAGCTCGCGCGGCACTCCTGGCCGCGGTCCGTGCGCGCTTTAGTGGTAGGAA
>JBEBJD010000230.1:0-14957 GCA_040080075.1 Hyphomicrobium sp.
CGAGTCGGACGGCGCTCTCGAGGAGGCGGTGGTACTCGCGGCGTTCGTCGGCGGTGCCGTCGGAGATGGCGGCCATCTCGGCGCGCCAGCGGGCGGTGCGCATCGCCGCATCGGTGTGGGCGAGCGTGAAATGTCCGCGCTCGGAATACATGACGTTGATGTCGAGTTCGTTTGAAAGGGAGCGGAACAACTCGACCGATTCTTTGTAGAATTTGACCCCCTCGGGCGTCAGATAGTTGGCGCGCACTATCGTTGTGTTGCGAGCGGTGTTGCCGCCCGCCAGCCAGCCCTTGTCAAGCACCGCCACATTTGTGATGCCATGGCGCTTGGCAAGATAGTAGGCTGTGGCGAGGCCGTGGCCGCCTGCGCCAATGATGACAACGTCGTAGCTCTTCTTAAGGTCCGGTTGCCAGCGGAAGTGCGGATCGTCAGGATGTTCTGATCGAAAGCCGTATTTGAGAAGCGCCAAAGGCATTGATAAACTCCCACTACGAGCCGTGCCGTGCACCTCAACAACGGCGCGGCCGCATGCTTCCTAAGATGCAAAAAATTTTCCGGTTGTTCAAGTAAAGCTTTCGAACCCTGTAACGTCGTCTGGGACTGACTGAATTGCCTAGTCAGAGGGCATCATGCTGCCCGATAAGGCAAACAAGTTGACAAGTTGCGTCTCCTTGACGCACATTTTCCTGGCATCAAAAGGAATTGCCTCTGAGGCAATGCCGGTTGACGTCAGTCGAATTGACGGCATAGGGCAATAATGGGGGAGATGTAATGCAGAGCCAACCTAGCGATCCACGTATCGAAAGTATGTTCAGTACCGACCGTTTTTGGGCCTACGGGGCAGTCATCGCGCTCTGGGTTCTCTATGTATTTGTGCTGTGGAGCCTGATCCCGATCATCAATGATGGCCCGGAAATGCTGGCGCTGGCCATTTCTGCCGGTTTGGTGCTGGCCTTCAATTCCGCCTCCATCGTGGCGATGATCAGCCATTACGGTGAGGACAAAGAGCACATCTACGGCCTCGACCTTCATTACCTCGATCTCAAAAACAAAACGAAATCATAAGGGGGGACACCAATGGCTAAAGCGTCCTATCAGCCGCCCGAGCAATCCGCTCTGGGGCAAGTTATCGATTCACTGTTTTTGCTGCTTCTCGTTTTTGGCGCCTTGTTTGCGCCGATTTGGCTTGGACTTGCGGCGGGTGCCAAGACGGTAACCGAGTTTGCCGACAAGACCTGGAAGGCACTCGGGCAAAACGAAACCATGCAGGCGGCGTGGGAAAAATTGGGACAGACGCCTGAGACCGCGGCCGCCATGATCGGCTCCAGGTTCGATTACACGTTTGATCCCATCGCCCTCGCCGTCACCGCACTTGTGGTGATCGCCTACTTCTACATCGTCGTGCATTTTTCGAAGATCGAATACCGCGAAGTCATCGATGAACGTTTTGGCGATAAGTGAGGCAGGCACCATGGAAAATTTGAATAATTTTCAGATACTTGAGTATGTTGCCTGGGGTCTCTCCGTGATCTTGGGATTGTGGATGCTCTTTGATATGATCAAGACCAACAGTGCTTATTCAGAAGACGTGCTGATGTCGTCGAAAGAAGGCGAAATCGACGATGGGCGCTCAGTTCAGTCAACCAATCAGGGGGCTGGACGATGACACAAGCATCAACAACTTCGGGCGAAAAAGTTTCGCTCCTTCGCGTTCTTGGTCCAGGCCATGTCTGGGCGCTGGGCGTCGGTATCGTTCTCGTCGGCGAGTACATGGGTTGGAATTTCTCGGTCGGAAAGGGTGGTGCCATAGCCGCACTGATTGCCTGCTGGGTTGCCGGCCTTCTCTATACTTGCGTTGCTATGATCGACTCCGAAGTGACGTCCACGGTCGCGGCTGCCGGTGGTCAGTACGCGCAAGCCAAGCATATCGTTGGGCCGTTGATGGCCTTCAACGTCGGACTGTTTCTGGTCTTCGCTTACACCATGCTGGAGGCCGCCAACGCCATCACGCTGGGGTATCTGGTGCAGACGGTCGGAGGCATGGCCGGGTTTGAAGGAGTGCATGACAAACCCTTCATCGTGCTCACGATCTTGTTCCTGGCGTGGCTCAATTACCGGGGTGTCTACGCCACGTTGACCTTCAACCTCGTTATCACTGCAATTGCTTTCATTGCGATCATCATCCTGTTTTTCGCGGTGTCGCCATGGTCAAACGAGGTGTTGAAGCACAACGAACTCCTGACAGGCTTGCCCTACGGCTGGCTTGGCGTGATAGCGTCACTGCACTTTGGTCTTTGGTATTACCTGGGCATTGAAGGCACGACGCAGGCAGCCGAGGAAGTCCGGTCGCCTGCCCGGTCACTGCCACTGGGCACCATGACAGGCATGATTACGCTTCTCCTGGCGGCAACCATGACCTGGTACATTTGTGCCGGTATGATGCCTTGGGAATATCTTGGTCAGGCTGTGACCCCGTTGTTTGATGCGGCCCGGTTGATGGATTCGATGCCGTTGATGGTTCTCTTGTTCATCGGCACCATCTTCTCGACGCTGGCCTCGGCCAACGGCTGTATCAACGACGCATCGCGCGCCTGGTTCTCGATGGGCCGCGACCGTTATCTGCCTACGTGGTTCGGGGCGGTGCATCCCAAATATCGCACGCCGTTCCGGTCCATTGTTTTCCTGGTTCCGGTGGCACTGGTATTTGCCTACTTCGCGCCACTCGATCAGGTCATCACATTCTCGATCCTGTCGGGGCTGTTGGGTTACACGTTCATGTCATTCAACGTGATCATGTTCCGCAACAAGTGGCCGCTTGGGACCATCAATCGCGGTTATGTGCACCCGTTCCATCCGCTGCCAGCCATTGTGCTGCTGGTGCTGTGCGCGGTCACTTACTTTGCAGTGTTCCTCGGATACGGCACGCAGCTCATAGCAATGATGGTCTTCTACATCGTGGCGTCGCTCTGGTTCCACTTCCATCGTTACCAGTTTGTGCGCCGTGGCGATCAGTTCACCATGCAGTGGCCACGGCCAGCCGGGTACTAACGCCGCAATCAAATTTGCAGCGGCGAGCGAGATTGTTCGCCGCTGCAACCGTTCTAAAGGGCACCATTGCGCTGGCATTCTTGCATCAATGTGGCGCCGAGACTGTGAGTAGTTTCCCGTGACCGCAACGTTTCAAATCCTGTCGCTGGCCTTCGTGTTGGTCATCGGTGCTGTCGCAATTCGCGATCACCAGCGGTTGCGGGCGCGCCGTGCCGCCCTTCTCGATGAGGCGGCAGCTGCCTTGATATCTCCCAGCATTACATGGGGAGGGGACGGCTTTCCCAAGTTGCGCGGCCAGTATCATGGGCAAGATATTCATGTTGATCTCATCCCCGATACAATGGTGGTGCGCCGATTGCCTCAATTGTGGATGTCGGTGACGCTTTTGACTCCCAACCCAGACCTTTCAGCACTCGGCATGCTGGTGCGCTATGCCGGCAATGAATTCTATTCACTGACCTCAGAGCTAGAGCACCGGCTCGATCCTCCTACAGGATTCCCCCAAGAGGTCTTGATCAGGTCCGGGCGGCCTAGTGGCAATGCGTTGCTCAACGAACTGCGTCAGCCGCTCGCCAAAATACTTGCAGATCCGCACGTCAAAGAGGTGGCTATCACCAACAAGGGATTGCGCATCGTGCGTCAGGCCGCTGAGGGCCGTCGCGGCGACCATTTGCTGCTTCGCCAAGCCACCTTTGACACTTCGAGCATTCCTTATGGCGAACTCGAGGTCGTGCTCGCCGAGCTCGGCACTCTACAGCTTGCTATCAGTCAGCGCGGGAGCGCCAGGGCCGCATGAGCGCCAAGCCACCCATTCACCCTCTTGCGGTTCTTGCTCTCGCGATCTTCCTGCCGGGGATGGGGCAAGTGGCGGTTGGTCAGCCGCAGCGTGGATTTGGCTATGCCTTCTTCACGCTCATCCTGGCCCTACTAAGCTGGCACACGACAACCCCAGACCAGTCATTCATAGGCCGGGCTGCTGGAGGGCTTTTCGTTTGGGCCCTGTCAATACCAGATGCCTACCGCATGGCGCGGATCAACTATGTCGCCTGGCAATCGCGCGCGCGCGCCTAGTGTCTTCCGGCCTGAGTCCCAGCCCCTTCGGGGGGCTGCGCGCAGAAAAACATCTACTGACAGGAAAAAAACATTCGCGACAGTTGAACCGCGCAACAGTGCCTGCTACTAATTCAAGATCGTTCGACGCAGGAGGTTGTCCACTATGTGCGGGATCGTCGGCCTATTTATCAAAGACAAATCACTCGAACCTCAGCTTGGCGCTCTTACCGCCGAAATGCTGAGTACGATGTGCGATCGCGGGCCGGATTCGGCAGGTTTTGCCGTCTACGGCGCGCCGTTATCGGGCAAATCCAAGATCACGGTGCAGTCGCCCAATCCGGACAAGGATTTCGCTGGCCTTGCCGAGGCCATTGCAAAAGCCATTGGCGGCGATGCCAAGCTGGCTGTCAAATCATCTCATGCCGTCCTGACCGTTCCCGCTGCAAAGGCCGACGCGGCTCGGGCAGCCATCCGCGCAGGGCATCCATCGGTGCGCATCATGGGCTCGGGCGATACCATCGAAATCTATAAAGAAGTCGGTTATCCGACGGAGGTTTCGAAACGCTTTGGACTTGCAAGCATGACTGGCACGCATGCCATCGGGCATACGCGCATGGCCACCGAGTCTGCCGTGACAACGCTTGGCGCGCATCCCTTTTCAACGGGCCCCGACCAGTGCCTCGTACACAACGGTTCACTCTCCAACCACCACAACCTGAAGCGCGAACTGAGCCACGACGGCATCACGTTTGAGACCGACAATGATTCAGAAGTTGCCGCCGCATATCTGACCTGGCGCATGAATCAGGGTCTCAACCTTGGTCAGGCGCTGACCAAGAGCCTTGACGATCTCGATGGCTTCTTCACATTTGTCGTCGGCACCAAGAATGGCTTCGGTGTAATCCGCGATCCCATTGCCTGCAAACCGGCAGTTATGGCCGAAACGGACCAGTATGTGGCGTTCGGCTCGGAATACCGCGCGCTCGTCAATCTGCCGGGCATTGATCGCGCCAAGGTTTGGGAGCCTGAGCCTGCCACAGCATATTTCTGGGAGCGCTAACGATGCGGACCGTCGATCTATCGAAAGCCACGCTGCGAGATCTCAATCAAGACCTTCACCGGCAGGCCGAGGGCACCAATGAGATTGAGTGGGAAGTCATCAATCCGCGCGGCCATCACGCTGTTGCTGTCGGCGTCGATGCGCCTGTCAATATCAACATCAAAGGCAGTGTCGGTTATTACTGTGCCGGCATGAACAAGAAGGCGACCATCACTGTGCATGGTTCAGCCGGCCCCGGTGTTGCAGAAAACATGATGTCGGGCCGCGTTGTCATCAAAGGTGATGCCAGTCAATACGCCGGTGCCACAGGACGCGGCGGCTTGCTCGTAATCGAAGGCAACGCCTCTTCGCGTTGCGGGATTTCCATGAAGGGCATCGACATCGTGGTGCGCGGCAATATCGGCCATATGTCGGCATTCATGGCGCAGTCGGGTCATCTGGTTGTGCTGGGCAATGCAGGCGATGCACTTGGCGATAGTATCTACGAAGCCAAGCTGTTCGTGCGCGGCTCGGTCAAAAGCCTGGGTGCGGACTGCATCGAAAAAGATATGCGCCCGGAACACCACATGGAACTGGCGGCCCTTCTCGAAAATGCCGGTGTTAAAGACGTCAAGACTTCTGAATTCAAGCGCTACGGTTCTGCTCGCAAACTCTACACCTTCAACATCGACAACGCGGATGCCTACTAATGACCTATAAAAATCCGCCGACCACGCCGCGCAAATCTGCGACGTTTGATGATTATACCATGTCGGAAATCCGGCGTGCCGCCACAACGGGCATCTACGATATCCGCGGCGGCGGGGCCAAGCGCAAAGTTCCCCATTTTGATGACCTTCTGTTTCTGGGCGCATCAATGTCGCGCTATCCGTTGGAAGGTTATCGCGAGAAGTGCACGACGTCCGTGATGCTCGGCACGCGCTTTGCCAAAAAGCCGATCGAGCTCAAGATTCCGATCACCATCGCCGGCATGAGCTTTGGTTCGCTGTCGGCCAATGCCAAGGAAGCTCTTGGCCGGGGCGCTTCGATCGCCGGCACGTCGACGACCACGGGCGACGGCGGCATGACACCAGAAGAGCGCGGTCAGTCCAAAACGCTGGTTTATCAGTACTTGCCCTCACGCTATGGCATGAACCCCGACGATCTGCGCAAGGCTGACTGCATCGAAGTTGTGGTTGGTCAGGGCGCAAAGCCCGGCGGCGGCGGTATGCTGTTGGGGCAAAAAATTTCCGATCGCGTCGCCGAGATGCGCAATTTGCCCAAGGGTATCGACCAGCGCTCGGCGTGCCGGCATCCGGATTGGACGGGACCTGATGATCTTGAAATCAAAATTATGGAATTGCGTGAAATCACCGACTGGGAAAAGCCGATTTACATCAAGATTGGGGGCGCACGGCCTTACTATGATGTGGCGCTTGCCGTGAAGGCTGGAGCCGACGTGGTTGTGGTCGACGGCATGCAAGGCGGTACGGCCGCGACGCAGGAAGTCTTCATCGAGCATGTGGGTCAACCAACACTCGCATGTATCCGGCCTGCCGTTCAGGCCCTGCAAGATCTCAATATGCACCGCAAGGTCCAGCTCATCGTATCGGGTGGAATACGCAATGGTGCGGATGTCGCCAAGGCCCTGGCACTGGGGGCCGATGCGGTCGCTATCGGTTCGGCAGCACTGGTTGCGCTGGGCGACAACGATCCGGTTCACGAATCTGAGTATCATGCGCTAGGGACCACAGCCGGTGCCTACGACGACTGGCATGAAGGCCGCGATCCGGCAGGCATTACAACTCAGGACCCGGAATTGTCAGCCCGGCTGGATCCGGTGCGCGCGGGCCGCCGCCTTGCCAATTATCTCAAAGTCATGACGCTCGAAGTGCAAACCATCGCGCGCGCTGCGGGCCACAACCACGTGCACAATTTGGAACCCGAGGATCTGTGCGCACTAACGCTCGAAGCCGCTGCCATGGCACGGGTGCCGCTGGCCGGAACGAACTGGATACCAGGACAGGGCGGTTTCTAACCGCCCTGTTTTTTATCTGAGTACACAACGCATAAATTGGTGAGGAGGCTAGGAACAAGCGCATGACACAAGATCTCGCAAGCGTGGCCAAGGAACGTGGCATCCGCTATTTCATGATCTCATACACCGACCTGTTCGGCGGGCAGCGTGCCAAGCTTGTGCCAGCTGCAGCCATCGCCGATATGCAGAAAGATGGCGCTGGTTTTGCGGGTTTTGCTACTTGGCTGGATATGACGCCGGCTCATCCCGACATGTTCGCGATGCCCGACGCCAGCGCCGTCGTGCAGTTGCCTTGGAAGAAGGACGTTGCCTGGGTCGCGGCCGACTTGATGATGGATGAAAAAAACGTCGCCCAGGCGCCCCGCGTGGTTTTGAAAAATCAAGTCGCCAAAGCGGCCGCGAAGGGTTTGCGCATCAAGACCGGCGTTGAGTGCGAGTTCTTCCTGACGACGCCATGCGGTAACAAGATTTCCGACGATAAGGACAACGCTTCCAAGCCTTGCTACGATCAGCAGGCTCTGATGCGCCGCTACGATGTCATCGCCGAAATCTGCGATGCGATGCTGGAGTTAGGCTGGGGGCCCTATCAGAACGACCACGAAGACGCCAATGGCCAGTTCGAAATGAACTGGAACTTCGACGACGCACTCATCACCGCGGACCGTCACTCGTTCTTCAAGTTCATGGCGCGCTCGATTGCCGAAAAACACGGATTGCGCGCCACGTTCATGCCCAAGCCATTCCCTGGCCTCACGGGTACGGGTTGCCACGCTCACATTTCAGTGTGGGATACGGCGGGCAAAATGAACATGTTCTTCGATCCGACTGAAGAAATTGGCATGTCGAGCCAAGGCTACAATTTCCTTGGCGGCATTATGCGTCACGCAGAAGCCTTGGCAGCCATCACCAATCCGACGGTGAACTCATACAAGCGCATTAACGCGCCGCGCACGGTGTCTGGTGCCACCTGGGCGCCTAACACGGTGACGTGGACGGGCAACAACCGCACCCATATGGTGCGCGTGCCGGGTAAAGGCCGCTTCGAGCTGCGCCTGCCCGACGGCGCGGCAAATCCCTATCTGTTGCAAGCGGTCATTATCGCCTCGGGCCTAGACGGCATCGAACGCAACGCCCATCCGGGCAAGCGCTACGATATCGATATGTATCAGCTCGGCCATACCGTCACGGATGCCCCCAAGCTGCCGCTCAACTTGCTCGATGCAATCCGCAATTTCGATAAGGATACCGAACTTAAGTCCATGCTGGGTGACGAGTTCTCGGCCGCCTATATCAAACTCAAGACGCAAGAATGGAATTCCTTTACGGCCCACTTTACCGAGTGGGAACGCGCCAACACGCTGGATATCTGAAGACTTGAGTGATCCAACTTGGCCGCCTGGTGCAGCAATGCGCCGGGCGCCATTTTTTTTGCAGCGGCGTGAGTAAGCTGCGGGCTCGACGAAAGATTAAACTTCCGCGTTCACGCTCCCGGCCTTGATCTCTGGTTTCATGGGTAAATGAAATCTACTCCATGCCGAGCTTCTTTTTCAGCAATTCGTTCACGGCCGCTGGGTTCGCCTTGCCGCCCGAAGATTTCATTACTTGACCGACGAACCAGCCGAGCATGTTGGGCTTCAGTTGCGCCTGCCCGGCCTTGTCTGGATTGGCGGCGATGATCTCGTCAACGGCCTTCTCGATGGCGCCCATGTCGGTTACCTGCTTCATGCCGCGGGCCTCAACGATGTCGAACGGATCGCCGCCCTCACTCCACAGGATCTCGAAAAGGTCTTTGCCGATCTTGCCGGAGATGACGCCGGTTGAAATGAGCTCGACGAGGCCGGCTAACTGGCGCGCGGAAATGGGGCTTTGCTCGATGTCAATGTTCTCTTTGTTCAAGCGGCCGAATAGTTCGTTGTTGACCCAGTTAGCGGCCGCTTTTCCGGTAGCGACGAGATCCTTCGCCTTGCCATCGCGGCCCTTTGCGACTTCTTCGAAATAGTCAGCACTGGCCTTTTCAGCGACGAGTACATTGGCGTCATAGCCCGGCAGACCATAGATCTTGATGAAGCGTGCGCGCTTTTCGTCGGGCAGCTCAGGCAGATGCTTTCTGAGGCTCTCGACATAGTCCGCCGTAAATTCCAGCGGCAGCAGATCGGGATCTGGAAAGTAGCGATAGTCGTGCGCTTCTTCTTTGGAGCGCATTGAGCGTGTTTCGCCACGGCCAGGATCGAACAGGCGCGTTTCCTGATCTATCTTGCCCCCATCTTCGATGATGTCGATCTGGCGGCGGGCTTCAACTTCGATTGCCTGGCCAATAAATCGGATGGAATTAACGTTCTTAATTTCGCAGCGTGTACCCAGTGGCGCGCCGGGCTTGCGCACCGACACGTTGACGTCGGCACGCAGATTGCCCTTGTCCATGTCGCCATCACAGGTACCAAGATATCGCAATATGGTGCGCAGCTTGGTTACGTAGGCTTGCGCTTGCTTTGCCGAGCGCATGTCGGGCTTTGAGACGATTTCCATCAAGGCGACGCCCGAGCGGTTCAAATCGACGTAGCTGTAATCGGGGTGCTGGTCGTGGATGGATTTGCCAGCGTCCTGTTCGAGATGCAGCCGTTCAATGCCGACGTGCAGTGTCTCGCCATCGGCGTCGATCTCGACGTCGCCCTCGCCCACAATCGGCTGCTTGTACTGGCTGATCTGATAGCCTTGCGGCAGATCGGGATAGAAATAGTTTTTGCGGTCAAAAATACTGCGCAAGTTGATCTGGGCCTTGAGGCCGAGCCCGGTGCGGATGGCCTGGGCCACGCACTCTTCGTTGATGACAGGAAGCATGCCGGGCATGGCAGCATCGACGAGCGACACATGCGAGTTGGGTGCCGCCCCAAACCCGGTTGATGAGCCGGAAAATAACTTAGAATTCGAGGCCACCTGCGCGTGAACCTCAAGCCCGACAATCACCTCCCAGTCACCCGTGGCGCCGGGGATGAGGAGGGAAGGCTTTTTGGCGGTCGAGGACTGAGTGGCGGTCATTGTGGATCCCTTGGAATTCTGCCCCTGGTTATCGCACACGGGCCCAGTCCGCAACCGCAGTGCAGCAACTTACCGCCCTTTGAATCCCGCCAGTGCCTGCGGATTGTCCCGCTCCAGGCGCTCCACTTCTGTCAATCCCCAACGGTAGCTGAGTTCGAACAACTCGGTATGGCGGTGCCAGTCCAGCAATCCTATTTTTTGCGGGATAGGTGGTACCAACAGCACGTCTTGCGGAGATAGGTACTGCTTGAAGGCATTGCGATTGGCCATCATAGCTCGCATAAGCACAGAGACGACGCCGGGCGCGTTCGGGATGCTGCCCTTGCGCCAGGGATTGGCGGCAAGCCGCAGCAATTCCATGCGCGATGGCAGTGCCGCATAGTTGACGTCAAAGCGCTCGGTTTCCAAGGTCATGAAACTAATGACAGCATTGGGACCACTTTTCAGATCATGCATGACCCGCAGCGGCACATTGTCGAGCAAGCCGCCGTCAACCAGCATTTCCCCTTCATCGGTATAGACGGGCGGCAACAAGACGGGAATTGAGGCCGAGGCACGCACGACCTGCCACAGTGGCCCTTGCCGGTGGACGTGAAGCGCATATCGCGACAGATTTGTGGAGACCGCAAAAAAAGGCAGCCATAAGTCTTCAACGCCGTCCGTTCCATAAAGGCGCTGCAGTTCGCCATCGAAGCGGCGGTGATCGAGCACGGCATAGCGTGGCCACGTGTAGCGGCGCATCGCTTTGCGTGTGACGAACATTTCGTGGATGGCGTCTTCCATATCCTGAGGATTGGAACGCAGCATGAAGGCCGCCGTCATGGCCGCGCCCACGGAAGCGCCTCCCATGATGTCGAATTCGAATCCGCTTTCCGTCAAAGCCTTGAAGACTCCGGTGTGGGCGGGGCCCCAGGCGCCGCCGCCGCAGGCGACAAGACCGCGTGCAGTGCCATTGATGAAGCGGAAAAGCCGCTCCGTATCTGCACGGGTGTTTAGAGCGATATGATGGTGCAGCGCGAAGGTCCGGTCCTTGAACCAGCGCGCCGTGCCCGAGAGGCGCCGCCGCGATTTGTGCAAAAGAACCAAGCGCCGAGCGTCAGATCCAAGGTACCGGTTTGCCGCCTCTTCCAGAGAATTGAGAGTCGCGTCTGCGTCATGGAAGCCGGCGCTGATGACAAGGTCGGCATGGCGGATGATTTTTTCGGACCACGGGCTCAAATCATCGTCGGCCAAAAATAGGAGAAAGTCGTATTCGCCTTCGAGCGCGTTGAGGGCCGCTGTCGCCGATGGGCTGTCGAGATTGGCGCTCGCGCCGAGACGGCCCGGAGCGGTGCTGGAGGTGAGGGTCAGGGTGCGGGCTTGAGATTCGAAGACGGTCTTTAGCAGGGCATAGAATTCGTCCGGCAGTTTCGATCCCCCAGCCCGGATCACGGCGATGGTGCGAGGCTTGGGATCGGGTGGCGGTTGCAAGGCGGCAGTGGTGGCGGCCAGGCGTCCGGCGAGTGTCAAGGTCAGGGCCTGCCAAATGCTGGGCTGCTCGCGGGTCAATTTCTCGAAACTCTCGCGCGTCAACCGCAATACCAGTCCATCGCGCAGCGCGGTGACGGTTGCAGTTCGTGTGCCGCCGGCGAGAAAGGCGATTTCGCCAACAGGTTGCCCGGCGCCAATTTCCGTTACCGGCGTGGCGCGGCCATCGCGGGTAACAGCAAACCGGCCGGAAACGGTGATGTAGAGTGCGCCGGCTTCGTCGCCTTGACGGATGAGGACGTCGCCGCGGCGCAGGCTCAGCGTTTCGAAGCGGGCGGCGAGGCCGGCCTTTTCCGGTTCACTGAGCCCGGCAAAGATGTCTATTCCCGACAGGTTAGGGCGATCGTCTGACGCGGTCATGGGGCATGGGCTCGAAGCTCGAGGTGCCAAGGGGACTTATACATTCGGACCAGTACCACAGCCCCGCCGCAAGTGCATGCCAATGTCCCGGAGTTAGATAATCGGGGACTTGCGGTCCGGTCGCATGCGGAGTTTTCCGGCAGGTGCGGTAATTGGCCATTCGTTAAGGCAAAATTTGTAGACGAGACAGCAGTTTGGTAGTGAAAGACGCGGCCGGCCGTGAGGCGTAAATTGAAGCGGACTTTGTAGCGATATGCCGGTGGGGCGTCTGAACAACGGTGTTTGGCTTTGTGCGGCGGCACTGGCGTTGTGCGGATGTGCCTCAGCTGGCCTTCGCGAGGTTGTTCCCCAAAAACTCGTAGAAGAGGCCCAGGTTCCAGGGCTCGATAATATCCGCATATGGGGTGATGGAGATCCCGCCGGGATTGAGCGTTTCCTCAACACCGAGAAGGCCGCTCAACAATCTGAATGGACGGCGCGTATTGCCTCGGCGGCGCCGCTTCACGCCAATATACTTGTCATATCGGGTGGCGCGGATGACGGTGCGTTTGGTGCAGGACTTCTGGTCGGCTGGGGAAAAACGGGCAAGCGCCCCCAATTCGATCTGGTCACCGGAATAAGTGCAGGCGCCCTCATTGCCCCGCTCATTTTCGTTGGAGCTGAATTCGACAACCGTCTGGCCTCGGTATTTACCACGCATGACTCAAGCGAGTTATACGAGGCCAATGTGCTGGCTGGACTGCTCGGAGGGTCGTCACTAGCCGACTCCGGGCCCTTGGCGAAAATGATCAGCTCCTATGTTGATGCGGACCTGATGCGCAAGGTGGCGCACGAGCGGGCCAAGGGCCGGATTCTCATTGTCGGAACGACGAACATCGATGCGCAGCGTCCGGTATTTTGGGACATGGGCCGCATCGCGCAAAGCAGTGATCCATCGGCAATCGAAATTTTCCGCAAGGTCCTACTCGCCTCGGCATCGATTCCGGGCGTATTTCCGCCCGTGCATATTTCCGTCAAGGCGGCAGGCAAGACTTACGAGGAGTTGCACGTCGATGGCGGAGCGACCAGACAGCTGTTTCTTTCGCCGGGCGACTTTAGTTTCAAAGCCGTAGACAAGGCACTCGGCCGCAAAATCAAGCGTACGCTCTATATAATCCGCAACGGTAAGATTGGGCCTGAGTGGAAGGCAACGGAAGAGACGACGTTAAGTCTCGCAAAACGCTCGCTGGAAACACTGACCAAGAACCAAGGTATCGGCGATCTGATCCGTATCCACTCCAAAGCCGCACGAGACAAGATCGACTACAATCTGATTGCTATTCCCAACGATTTCACGGCGCCGCGGCCCGGTGTGTTCGACTTGGCGTATATGCGGCCACTCTACGCCGCAGGGCTGGCCGAAGGGGAAGGCCCATCAATTGGCTGAAATCGCCGCCAGGGGTCCATGGCGACTGACCCTCATGCAGGGCGCGTGGAACGGGGAGGACTACTTGGCCAAGCGCCGTAACGTGCACACAAAAATCCCGAATGCGGGCGTGAACACGGCCAGATATGAAAGTACGAGGGTGCAAGCAGTTGCCATAGGAAAGCAACGTGCTGGGCACCGTTTTGGATCATCGAGGTGAAAAATCCGAAGCTGGAGCTGAACCTCAAGCCGCTTGGGCGAACTCTTGCGCGGCGGGCTCTTCAACGGCAAGTGAAGTGCGGACCGCGCGGGCGATTTTGAGGGGGTTGAAGCCGTAGGTAGTGTTGAGCCGGCACGTTGCGGCTACGGTCACTGTTTCGGCAATTCCCGCCCGCCCGTGTGCTTCGATCAGCGCTGCCATGCGCCGGGAGCTGCATACATTGATCAAATTTTGCAGGCGCACGAGGGTTGCCGATTTGCGGGCGCCGTCGCGGGCTATCATGTTCCAATAGGCAGTAAACACGTTGCGCAGCGCGCTATCGGACATCGTGTGCGCGGTATCCAGTGTTGCGCCGTGCAGGGCAAGCAACTTGACGGCGACGATGAGTTCGCGCGCGCTGACTGGAGGTACATCGGTCAGGTTGATTGAAGTATCAGTCGTGGTCATGGCACATTATCCTGGTCATGAAATTCAGTTTTACATGGAGCGAATGCGATCAGCGCTTTCTCGAGCGGGCGAAAGCGGTCCACGGAGTACCCTGCATCAGGATGATTTCTTTTGGCTGGCGGGTATCGACCAGGAAATCAGCTCCGTAGCCGACGAGTTTGCCGTTGGGATTTTGGATGGCGCTCTTGGCGAAGCGAAAGCGATCGCCATCGTCCGTCTGGATGACGCCAAAGCCGAGCCGGGTGTTGTACTTGATGATCTGGCCGTACATGACAATCTCCTTTTTGTACCTTGGGGCGGTCGACGCCGCTGTCTGAACTGTTGTCAGTGTGCCGCAGGCGCGAAGTTGCCGCTGTTACCGAGGGGACAAGGGATTGTTTATTTGAAAGAAAATGTGAAAGGCCCGGTCATGAAATATCTACGGCCCGCTTTAACCTTGGCCAACGTCGCGCTCGCAGTCCTGTCTGGCGCGGCGGGCGCTGCGGTGCCGGCCAGCGGACGCGGCGGCATTTGCGGGGGATTGGCCGGCTTCCAGTGCAAGCCTGGCCTCTATTGCGAATTCAAGCCATCGGCGCAATGCGGCGCCGCCGATCAAACCGGAACCTGCCGCGGACGGCCAGCAGTATGCGCCATGATCTACAAACCGGTGTGCGGCTGTAACGGCAAAACCTTTGCCAACGATTGCATGCGCCGCGCGGCGGGCGTGGGAAAGGTGGGGAATGGGAAGTGTAGGTAGCGCCCGCTGTGGCCCGCTAAAGATTGAGCAGTTAGCCTCTCAGTGGTG
>JBEBJD010000157.1:0-3335 GCA_040080075.1 Hyphomicrobium sp.
GAACTCGACCAACTCCGCACCGAGACTGGCGCAGAAAGCCAGCGTGCCCTTGAAGACATGCGCAAACGTGCCTCCACCGTTTCCAGTGCGGTCACTCAGCAGCTGCAGGACCTCAATCAGCGATTTGATCAATCCTCCGAAGATGTGCGCCAGCGCGCAGCCCGCACCGCCGCCGAGCTTGCAACCGAGCAGGCCCGCCTGAAGGATCAAATCGAACGTTTGCCTATCGCAGCGCGCGAGAGTACCGACCAGATGCGCGGCGCATTACAGGATCAATTGAAGGCCCTCGAACAGCTTTCGAGTTTGTCCAGCCGCACTGCTTTGCAGCGCGATGCTGCCGCGCCAATACCCCCGGTCAATTCACTGACCGCAAGCTATGCGGGCAAAGTAGCCCCCGCCGCGCAACCACCAGCCGCCTCCGCCGAATTGGCAGGCGGGCGCCAATTGCCACCGCCGCGCGCGCCCCTTGCCGCCGCCACGCCCAGGGCTTCGGGAACCGCGGGCGCACCTCCCGTCGATTCACGTGACGGTTGGAAGCTCGGTGAATTGCTGGCACGCGCTTCATTCGACGACGATTCGGTTGAGGCTCACGCGGCACCGGCGCCTGACTATCAACTCAATATCGGCGTCATCGCCCGCGCCATGGATCCGGCTACGACGGCGGCGATCTGGGCCCGGCTGCGCGGTGGCCATCGCAATGTGATGGTCCGCAGTATTTATACGGCGGACGGCCGCTTGGCATTCGATGATGTCAGCCGCCGCTACAGGTCCGACCCGAAACTGCAGCAGACCGTGGAACGCTACCTCGCCGATTTCGAGGCCATCAAGGCCGACGCCGAGCGGCGCGACCCATCAGGCAGACTGGCGGAAACACACCTGATCTCCGACAGCGGCCGTGTCTACCTATTCCTGGCTCACGCCAGTGGCCGGGCCGTCTAGAACGCGCTCTCACGTGCCCTGAAACAGCAAGCACACCCTCAGCCATGCTGAAAATTACAATGCAATCCGAACGCTGGCCGTTGGCGGAAGCATTCGTGATCGCGCGCGGGGCCAAAACGGAAGCTCACGTCGTTACTGTTACCTTAGAACAGGATGGACACATCGGGCGCGGGGAGTGTGTTCCATACGTCCGGTATAATGAAACTATCGACTCTGTTCTTGGTACTTTACACGCTTGGTCACCCAATTCAGATCGTCTGGCCCTGCTGCAAACGGTTCCCGCTGGCAGCGCGAGAAACGCCATCGATTGCGCACTATGGGACTTGGAAGCTAAACGCACAGGCGCCGCCGCCGCGCGCCGGGCCGGACTTGAAACCCTTGCACCTGTTGAGACCTGTTATACGCTGAGCTTGGCTAGCCCCGCAGCTATGGCCGCAAAAGCGCTAAGCGTTCCTCACCTCAAACTCTTGAAGTTGAAACTTGGCGGCGACGGCGATCCCGAACGCATGACGGCTGTGCGCCAGGCACGGCCCGATGCCCGGATTGTTGCCGATGCCAATGAGGCTTGGACGGTTGAGATGCTGGAGCCCTTTCTCACGGCAGCACACCGCGCCGGACTGGAACTGATCGAGCAGCCGCTTCACGCGCAGAACGATGCGGCGTTGCGGGGCATCCCTCACCTTGTCCCCATCTGCGCTGATGAAAGCGTACACACCTTGGCGGATTTGGCGCCCCTTGGTGACCGCTATGACGCTATCAACATCAAGCTCGACAAGGCCGGTGGGTTAACCGAAGCGTTGCGCATGAGCCAAGCAGCGCGTGAACTCGGACTCAAAGTCATGTGCGGTTGCATGGTTGCGACGTCGCTGGCCATGGCACCAGCACTGATCATCGCGCAGACTGCCCATTGGGTCGATCTCGATGGTCCGCTCTTACTCGCCCGTGACCGGCCCTGTGCACTGGACATCCGCGACGGTTTGATCATGCCCCCGGCACCGGCGCTGTGGGGATAATCTCGGGCTCGCGCGCCCCGATCTGCCCGCCGTCCCAGCGCTTCGCCAATACAATTGCGCAGGCCAATCCGACACATGCGATCGATGCCGGGGCGAGGTAGGCTTTGCCGCCGAAGGCCGCGAATAGTGGACCAGACACGAGCGTTGCCGCGCCCATGATCACGCCGGCCGCAACACTGGCGTAAAGTGCTTGTGCCGTTCCTGCCGCTGCTGGAGGAACGGCGCGGGCGATGAAGTGAATGGCGGCAATGTGGGTCGCGCCATAGGTCAAGGCATGAAGAAGTTGAAGGGGCATCAGGAAGCCGAGCGGCGGATCGAAGCTCATAATGCCCCAGCGCGCGATGGCCGCCACAGCACCCGCAATCAGCAGTTCAACGGGACCATAGCGAGAGATAACCGGCTGCGACCATGCAAACAACGCCACTTCCGCCAGAACGGCGATGGCCCACATGACGCCGATTGAGATGCTCGATATTCCAAGAGCCTGCCAGTGCAGGGCGCCAAAAGTATAAAATGTTGCGTGCGAAGCTTGGGTGCAGCCGACACTTACTAAAAAAATCAAGAACAGTGGATTCCCCGCCAACGCCATCACATCCGCGCGTGACAGAACAGGGCGCGCCACTTGTGAGGGTGATGAAACTGGATTTAGTCCGGGCAACTGATGTGCGGCAAAGACCGTCAGAACGGCACCGAATACGAGCAGCCATACGCCAACGCCGCCGCCGAAACGTTCGACAAGCACGCCACCGGCAAGCCCCATGACAACGAAGGTCAACGAGCCCCACAGGCGCACCCGCCCATAGTCGAGGCCTTCGGCCCGCACCCGCGATACCGCCAACGTTTCCGTCAAGGGCATAATAGAGGTCACCGAAATGGCAAATGGCACAGCCAGCAGGAACACAGGCCAAAAGCCACTTGTCTGGCTCATGAACAGAGCAAGCCCCAGCGTGGCCCAAGCCAGCACGGCAATCATACCGCGATGTGCCTGATGCCGGTCGCCAAATACCGCCAGCAGAGGCGTCACGAAAAGCCGCAAGAAGAATGGGGCGGCGACGATGATTGAAATTTCAGACGCACTTAGCGCCCGGCCGTTGAGCCATACCGGGAAATAGGGAACGTGCGCGCCGTAAATCAGAAATAACGCCCCATAGAAGGAGCTCAGCCGGATGGCGATAGCTTTGCTTTCGTGGCTGATAGAGCCCTTCACGGCGGCGCACTATCCTTTGAATAATGGGTGGCATGGGCCCCCGTCCCACAACGAAAAACCGGCCCGGAGCGACCGGACCGGCTCTTCAGCCGAGCCACCCTACGTCTGCGACGCTTGTGGCCCTCTCCCCCCAGGCATCCCCCCTGGATCGTAAGTCGTGTTGTGGCACCCCCGCG
>JBEBJD010000026.1:0-3301 GCA_040080075.1 Hyphomicrobium sp.
GGACGAGAGCGGGTGGGTGCCCCAATTTAGAGTTACCGCGGTCGCCGCGCCATCAATTTCCAGTCTGAAAGTTGTCATGACGTCCACTTTGATTTCACTTGGTCACTACGCGCCCCAACGGCGGGTTCCCAATGCCGAAATTGAAAGCCGGCTTGGCTTGGAGCCAGGTTGGGTCGCGCGCCGGACCGGCATTCACGAACGGCGCTACGCGGCACCAGATGAGGCATTGAGTGATCTCGCCGTGAAGGCTGGTGAGATGGCGCTTTCGCGGCTTGGTTTTGCGCGCGATAAAATTGGTCTGCTGGTACTGGCTACGTCGACGCCCGATCATCTTTTGCCGCCATCGGCGCCACTCGTAGCACACCGGCTTGGCCTCAAGGGCGCAGGTGGCATCGATATGGCGGGGGCATGCGGAGGTTTTCTTTATGCTCTGACATTTGCCGATAGTTTTGTGCGTGCCCATGGCGTGCCGGTGCTCGTCATTGCGGCAAATATTTTGTCGAGGCGCACAGACCCTGACGATCGCCGGAGCGTCGTATTGTTCTCCGATGGGGCTGGAGCGGCGGTTGTGGCACCTTCCGGCCGGCCAAACACTGGAATCGCAGGCCTGCACCTGACATCGGACGGTTCAGCTTACGACCTGATCAAGATAGACGCGGGCGGCAGCCGCAGGCCCTTTGATGAAACGGTCACCCGTCATGACACCATGATGAAAATTTCCGATGGCCGGGCCGTGTTTTCCAAGGCGGCTGAGATGATGGCCACCTCGTCGCGCAAGGCTCTCGCGGCGGCGGGACTAGGGCTTAATGATGTCGATTACTGGGTGCCGCACCAAGCTAACGCCCGCATCATTTCGGCGACCGCACTAAAATTGGGTATCCATCCGGCTAAGACCCTTTCGAGCGTGGCACAGTTTGGCAATAGCTCGGCCGCTACCATTCCGTTGACGCTCTCGTTATGCGCTGACACGGTCCTGTTCAAGCCTGGTGACGTGATCTTGATGTGCGCCGCCGGGGCCGGCCTGACGGGTGGCGCCCTGGTTTATAGGATGTAGCGTTTGTGTTGAGTTTGCCATATTTCCAAGTGAGATGTGCTGATAGAAAGCTGCTTCGAAAATTGAACGCTGGCGGAGACTAAAAAAATGCAGTTGCAGAAGGCTCGATTTGTTCCCGTTGCAGCCATGCTGGGAACGATTTTGATGGCCGCGGGGCCCGCTGCGGCGCATCCGCATGTGTTTGTCGGCGTCGAGACGACCGTGCTCTATAAAGACGCCAAGGTCATCGGGTTCGATCACAAATGGAGTTTTGACGATCTCTATTCTGCCGATGCAATCCAGGGTCTCGATAAGAATGGCGACGGCCAGTATTCGCGCGAGGAATTGGCGGAACTCGCAAAGGTCAATATGGACGGTCTGAAAGAGGTCAAATACTTCACCAACGTCCGGCGAGGCGAAACACCTTTAACGGTGGGTGCGCCAACTGACGCTTGGCTGGAACACAAAGATGGCGTTCTAAGCCTCCACTTCACGTTGCCGCTTGCAGAGCCAGTTCCGGCCGAGGCACCCGATCTTGCTTTTGCCGTTTACGATGAGTCTTTCTATATCTCGCTCGATTACGCTGGCGCAAATGCCGTGAAGCTGAGCGACGGTGCACCGGCTGGATGTACCGCCACTCTCAATGAGCCAAAGCCGGATGAGGAGGCGCAAAAACTGAGTGATGCGTTCTCCAGTGCACTGGGTGCGGGTAGCTATGGCGCGACCATGTCAAAAACGGTGTCGATTTCATGTGCGAAGTCTTGAGGTCCATGATGAGAACCTGGTTGTCAGTGATGCTGCTTGCAGTTCTTTTGGCAATTCCAAACGCCGCAATGGCGCAAAGCACTGAAGCACCGAGCTCCAGCGCACAGCCCGGAGATGGCACACCGAAGGCCCTTCCGGGCCTTGGCAGTGCTCGCACGGCCTCCGGTCCCGATGCACCCGAGCGAGCCGTGCCCGCAACAGGTTTGTGGGGCTGGATTGTGCAAACGCAGCAGCGCATCAACCGTGCATTGACGGCTGCGGTTCGCGATTTGAAGCAATCGGGCAGCGTGGCATCGGCCGGCATGCTGGCATTTTTGAGTTTTGCCTACGGAGTCCTCCACGCCGCTGGGCCAGGTCACGGCAAGGCTGTTATTTCAAGTTACGTTCTCGCCAATGAGAAGACGGTGCGCCGCGGCATCCTGCTTTCGTTTCTCGCCGCTCTTATTCAGGCTTTGTCGGCGATCACCATCGTCGGCATTCTGTATGGTCTGATGAAGTCCACCAGCCTGGAAATGCGGGCTGCAGAAGCTTGGATCGAAACGCTGAGTTGGGGTTTGGTGGCAGGGGTTGGAGCTTGGCTTTTGGTGCGTCAGTTCAAAAAATTGAACTCGGGCCGTAGTTTGCCGGCAAAAGTCACGTCTGGATGTGCTCAGCACGGCCATGATCACACACATTCGCACGCTTGCGGGCATGACCACCACGATCAGGCTCATGAACACAGCCACTCAGTAGCAACGGCATCCGTCGAAGACGGCCATCAGCATGAGCCCGGCGCAGACGGTACGTGCGCGCACTGCGGGCATGCGCATATGCCCGATCCCCGGTTACTTGAAGGTGACCTCGGATGGCGCAAGGCCTTTGCCATTGCGTTTTCTGTCGGCATCCGGCCATGCACTGGCGCAATTCTGGTCCTCGTTTTTGCTCTCAGCCAAGGCATGCTTTGGGCTGGCGTGTTTGCAACTTTTGCCATGGCAATTGGAACGGCGATAACTGTTTCAGTGCTGGCCGCACTCGCGGTTGGATTTCGCGAACTAGCGCAGCGGATGGCCGGTAACGAGTCGGGATGGGGCCAGCGTATAGAGACAGCCGTTGGATTTGCCGGATCGGCAGCCGTCTTTCTGATGGGCGCGGCGTTCTTTATTGCATCGCTCAAGGGACCGCCCCCACTATAGCGGGAGCCCCACAAGCAATTTCCTTCAAGCGGCCGGAGCCTCATTCGAGGACCGCGGCGGGGCGTGGCGCGCGTCTTGAATGACAAACCTTGACGGGAACACCGCTCATCGAGTGTTCTTGCATTTCGAGGCGCGTCATGTCCCGTTTTGGTATGGTTGCATTGTTTTGTGCCAGTTTTGCGATCCTAGCTCCCCAGGGGTCGCGGGCGGCTCTCGACTTTTCGAGCCCCGCCGGGTTCGCATCCGGCCTGGAAATTGTCGTAGTGGAAGCGCCCGGATGTATTTATTGCCACCTGGTCCGGCGCGACGTGTGGCCTTCCTACGAGACGTC
>JBEBJD010000044.1:0-3283 GCA_040080075.1 Hyphomicrobium sp.
GCGCCGTGCAGACCCTCCCTTTCAGCCACAACGCCCGCTGCGTCACTGGCCGACACTTGCGTGGGCGAATGGGTCTCTGGCTGGCCGTCTTCACTGTGCAAGGGCCGCATAAGCCAAAGCGCACCTGCTAGCACGGCAACCACGACGGCGGCGCGTGAGGTTACAAGAGTGCTCATGCTCGCTCAATTCCTCACTCTAGCAATGGCATCGTCAACGGATTTGCATCCGCCTGCCTGCTTGGACTTCTCATACCATTGCAGTGCCACCTTCCTGTCCATTCCGACGCCCAAGCCGTTCTCGTGCAACTGGCCGAGGAAGCACATCGCCACAGGATCGCCTGCCGCACTGGTGATTTCCCACAGCGTCCGCGCTTTCTCGAAATCCGGGGCATGGCCTGCGGGCTCTGCATAAAGCGAGCCCAATTGTGTGACCACACGCATATTGCGCTCTTCACCAATCATGCCGGTGATGTAGCGCTTCAACCAGAACGCTCCTTCATCAGGATCCCGGTTCGAACCCTCAGCCGTCAAACTTGCATTGGCCTTTTCGAGTGCCTTTGCAGAACTGATGCCTTCACTGGGTGCGCCACGCGGCGAAACCGATCCGACAGATATTGCATCGAAAAGCGAACCCGGCAGCATTTCGCTGACTGCCTTTGAAGCCTCGACTGGTGAAGGTGCAGAAAATGTTCCAGCGGGTGGAACAGCGGCAAATAAATTGCTGGAATCGGCAGGCGACTGGGCCGCAGTTGGGGTGGCGCCCGTAGCAATGGGAAGAGTACCAGAGAATTGCAGTGCCAGTGCGCCAAGAACCAGAGCCGGCCCTAGCGCCATCGCATACGCAGTCCAATTGGCAGGCAGGGCCGCACGGGCGGCGGTTGCCGTCCAGACCGGTTTAGACTCAACATTTCTAGATACGGGCTTTGCGGTCTGGTCCAGACCGGCCGCGGGTCCGGCACCATTGCGTGCTGCCGGACGGTGAACTGCGGCAGCATTCGAATGCCCTTCACGCTCGATCTCTGAGACCGGGCGGCCCATGGCGAGAAATTTTGTCGATAAGAGCGCGGTGACGTCTTTTCTCCATGCCCAGGGATTTTGCTCTGCCGTCGGTTCGCGCGGATCATTTGGATCTCCATCGAGAACGATGGACGTCGATAGATTGACGTGTGCACCATGGGGATCGATGAGTGGTGGAGCCAGACCGCCAGCCCCAGACCCTGTGTGACCGGCACCATTTGCAGTTTCTGGAGAAGACGCAGCCGGCATTTTGGTGTTGGACGCTTGTGTCACGGCCACAGGCTGCAAAGCCTGAACGGTTGTATTGCGATCAATCGGCACAATCGATCTCCCTGAGTCATTGACGGTCATTGAGAGTGGCAGTGCGGGAACTGACGTTGCATTCTTCAAAGCTTTAAGATGAGCTTCGATGAGACCTCCCGATGGCCTCAGTCCAGAACCCGATCGCGAAAGAGATCCCGGCTGATGTTGAGAGGCACCATTTGCCGGCGTACCGTTTTTTTCAGCGTCTTCGTGCCCGGCCGCGGCTTCAGCCTCGATAATGATTTCACTTTCAGCGGTGGCGAGCGGTGCGGTATGCCCCTCTTCGGTGGCTGCAATGCCCGTTCTGCTTGGACCATCGCCCCCCCGGGCATCGCGCCGCATCCGGTTTGAAGCAATGTTCTTACGTTTGGGCCGCATGCGAGGCGTGATGTGCGGCCAGAGGAATTCCCCCCTCAGATCCGCTTCTGGGATTTCAATCTCCATGACCGTTCCGGGTAGCAGTGCCGGATCCTCGGCCACTTCAGGACCAATGACCAATTCAACACCTTGAGCAGTGACGCGGTTCTCAATTGGCCGGATTTCACCACCATCCCACTCCTCACCATCGCTCCCGGCAAGGCTGGCATCGGCAGGCCGAAGCCTGATGGTCAATCTCTCGGGCACCGATAAGACGCCATCGAGCAACAGTACGGCATGACCGCCTTCCGCTAGATTACGATCCTCGTAGGCTTGGACACTGATCCGTTTCAACCTTGACTCTCCCAACCCCAAACGCCTTTGACCAACACGAGCCCAGCACCAACACGACGCCGGTTACTCAAAATCGCGGCAGACTTCCTGGCAGCATGAATTGACAACTCGTACCGCGTGGCAGGCGGCTATTGCACCCGCGCCAGCGACTCTTCCAAGCCCGGACAGCCGCCCGCATCGCGCGCCCGCTCGTACCACTGCAACGCTGCCTGGCTGCTCGCGGTGACGCTCCATCCATTTTCAAAAAGCCGGCCCAAAAAACACATGGCCACTGGATCGCCTAGCGCACCGGCCATCTCCCAGACTTGCCGTGCCTTGAGATAGTCAGGAGCTTTGCCAGTTTGCTCGGCGTAGGTCGCACCCAGTTGCGTCAGGGACCGCGCCATGCGCGCGTCACCAAGACTGCCCGACACGTAACGCTTCAACCAAAAGGCCGCTTCCTGAGTATCACGCGCGGGCCCTGTTGCGAGCAACTGAGCATTGGCTCGGGCCAAGGCGCGGGTCGCGGTCATGCCCTGAGCACTCACACCTTGCGGCGATACTTTGCCAGCACTGAGCGCATCAAAAACCGGCGTTCCACCCAACCCTGATGCAGACTGGTCACCTGGCAGCAGCGTAGCTGCTACCGGTGTCCCGCTGACCTGTGTACCAGGACTTGCTCTTACTGCTCCCGGCACTGTTCTGTTAGTGACGAGGTATAGCCCGCCGATGGCAACAATCAGCGCCGCAGCCAGTGACAGCGCCGGACGTTTCTCTTGGGAGAACAGATTTTGAATACCTGATGTGTTCTCAATTTTCGCAATTGCGGCACTTGAGACCGGAATGGGGCTGGACACCGGGATCACCGGGACGGAACCGCCCGCCATTCTGCTGGCCATGCTACCGGTTGGAGCGGACGGCCGGCCCGGTTTAGCAACGGGCATACTCGCTGGCGAACGCTTCAGGACAGACATGTCCCGGCGCAGCTCCGTCATCATCGAAAAGATATCGTCTTCTGCCGCCGAATGCTGCTGGGTCACTTGTTCCTTGCGGCGCGTATCAATTTCTTTGCGCAATTCGGCCAGCAACTCATAGAGCTCCGGCGCCGCAGCTTGTGTAACGCCTTGTGTTCCTGCAGCTCCCGCCTGGCCGTTCAATGACTCTGGATGGTGAGGTGATGGCGGTTTAGAACTCATAGTAGGCATTACTCCCGTTGCGATTGGGCCTGATGAACTAAAATGGGACACCGGGCGCGCACGAAATTCCAGATAACA
>JBEBJD010000206.1:0-3280 GCA_040080075.1 Hyphomicrobium sp.
GCCCTGCCCGGGCCCGGCGCACGGCACGGTGCAGATCGTGCACGGCCTGGGGGAACACATCGGACGTTATGCCGCACTGGCGCAGGCGCTGAACGCCGTCCATGTCATCGCGCAGTGACCAATATAGTTTCGAAAGACTTCGCCTGAGCCGCAGGCAATTTATTGCGTCAGGGATTGGAATGGGTACCGTGGTGGCTTGCCTGCCGCTCGCAAATGCTGCCCCCGCTCCGCGTCAGATTGTCCAGTTGCTGCATCGCTCTCGCCATGGCTGGCCAGCCGATCTATCGGGCGCATCCCTGGCGGAATTTGACCTGACCGGCATTGATTTCAAAAGTGCGACCCTCACACGCGCCGATTTGTTTGGTGCCGACTTGACGGATGCCAATCTGGCGGGCGCACAACTCGGCGGCTCCCGCCTCGACCGCGCGGTGATCACACGAGCCGAGTTTTCAGGCTGCAATCTTGAAGGCGCGAGCTTGCTCAACCTCACCGTTTTTACGGGTCTGGAGCGCCACCACCGGGAGGCGGCCCGGTTTGCGGGCGCCCGGATAGCCGGGGCGGCCATCAGTGGTTATCTCGATTATTGCGATTTCAGATGGACAGATTTGCGCGGCGCGAGGTTTGGCGTGGGCGGCGGATCAACGACTTTGATTGGGGCCAAATTTTCGGAGTGCCAGCTGCAACAGGCGCGGTTTGGCTCAGCTCCATTGACCTTCGCCCACTTTGCCCGCGCTGATCTGGCTGGCGCTGATCTATCGGGCTGCGAATTGTCCCAGGCGGACTTTACCGGCGCCAACGTGACTGGAATGAATGTTGCGGGCGCCGATCTGCACGATGCCTTTTTTACCGGCGCGCGCGGTATTGAAACCCTTAAAGGGTTGGATCAGGCCCGTAACGCGGGGCGCATGCGTTCGGGGTAAGTCACGAATCAATTGTTGTGCTATGCGACAGCGCCATGAGGGACACTGCACGCCGCATTATTGGTATCGATCCGGGACTCCGCCGCACTGGCTGGGGCATCGTTGAGAGCGATGGTGTGCGGCTGATTTATGTCGCTTCAGGCTGCATTACGTCTACCAGTGGGGAAGACCTCGCATACCGCTTGCGCGAACTCTTTGAGGGTTTGACGAGTGTTATTGCCAGTTTCAAGCCCCACGAAGCGGCGGTCGAGGAAACCTTCGTCAACGAAAACCCGCGCTCCACGTTGAAGCTTGGACAGGCGCGCGGCATGGCGTTGCTGGCGCCGGCGATGCAGGGCTTACGCGTTGCCGAATACCCGGCCAACCTTATCAAGAAAACGGTCGTCGGTGCGGGGCATGCCGAAAAGCACCAGATCCAGGCCATGATCGGTTTTCTGCTGCCCAAGGCTAAGTTTGACAGTGCCGACGAGGCCGATGCCCTGGCCATTGCCATCTGCCATGCCAATCACCGCTCCAGTCCTCATGCCGTGGCATTGCGGGCTCTGCGTGAAGGGACCCCGAAGGGATCGCGCGAGGCGGCCTCATGATCGGAAAACTGCGAGGCAAGGTCGACGCTATTGGTGAGAGCCATGCCATCATCGATGTCAACGGCGTCGGCTATGAAGTGCAGATGTCGTCACGCACCTTGCGCAATTTTAAACTTGGTGACGAGGTGTCTCTGACCATCGATACGCATGTGCGCGAAGATGCGATCCGGCTTTACGGCTTTCAAAGCGAGGTCGAGCGCAGTTGGTTCCGCATGCTACAGACCATACAAGGTGTGGGTTCAAAGGTGGCGCTAGGCGTGCTGGGTGTGTTGAGCACACAGGAACTTGCCAATGCCATCGCGTTACAAAATTTTGCCCTCGTTGAACAAGCACCCGGTGTCGGCAAAAAACTCGCGCAGCGCATCACAATGGAATTGAAGGACAAGGCACCTGCCTTGTCTGTGGCTGGACTGAACGTTCCTGCATCGGTTTCTGGTGGCGTCTCTCTTGGCCCGCCGGTTGGCAACGCCGCTGCCGAAGCCATCTCGGCGTTGAACAATCTCGGCTACAATCCGGTTCAGGCATCGGCTGCGGTGGCCGCTGCCATAATGGAGTTGGGTGCTGAGGCGGATACCGCAAAGCTGATACGGCGCGGTCTGAAAGAACTTTCCCGTTGACAGCATTTTATGCTCGGCAAATCAATGAAATGAGCCTAATGCTTAAGCATCGGTTGCTGATTCTTTGGAGTTGTGCACAGTTTTGATTGGATGCAACGTGGCTCCGCTCAAGGTCTCCTTAGGCGAACGTGGGATTACACACATGCTATCGGCTCTTGGATTGGTGCTCACCGTATCTGCGTCGATTGGTGCTGTATGGGTCATCGGCCGAGCTTTCGATGAGACCGACTGATTGAGCCGTGTTGAGAAAGGCTTCGCTACGTCCCGCTGTGGCGAGCCTTTCCCGCGCACTCTTCAAGTTCGCAATGCGGCGCGAGTAAATATTTCCTTAGATTGCCGGTTTGACGATTTGGCATGGCGCATATGCCCGCTCAGCGCAATAATACTATGATGCGATTTCTGTTCACCTTAAGAACTTGGGCAACCTTAGCGGGGCTGTGGGCCGCCGCGGTGGCCTATCGGTGTTGGTCCGGCTGGCCGCATTTGCCGCTCGATGTGAGTGCCGGGGATCAAGGTACCATCGACGCTTTTAATCATGCTGTCATGACTCATGTGGGCCTTCACGCCGGGTTGGCGATCGTTCCGTCCCTCGTTGTGCTGCTGATCGGGCGCATGGTATGCGGCGCCGGGCGTTAGAGCGCCTGTGGAGCCTATGGAACGATGCAGATTTACGTTGATGCAGATGCCTGCCCGGTGAAAGACGAAGCCATGAAGGTGGCCGAGCGGTGCCAGGCTGTTATTCACTTCGTGTCGAACAGCTATATGCGGCTTCCCGAAAGCGAACTCGTGCGCCGCGTGATCGTCAATGACGGCCCAGATGCCGCCGACAATTGGATCGCGGAACGTATTGGCTTGGGCGACATTGCCATCACCGCCGATATTCTGCTCGCAGCCCGGTGCCTGAAGGCGGGCGCCCAAGTGGTTGGACCAACGGGCAAGCCGTTTACGGATGCCGGCATCGGCATGGCGCTCGCCATGCGTGATCTGTCGGCGCACTTGCGTGAAACCGGAGAGAGCAAGGGATATAACGCCAGCTTCACGCGCGCTGACCGCTCAAGTTTCCTGCAGGCCATGGACGCAGCCGTTCAGATCATCCGGCGCACCGTGCCGTTAAAGAGCACATGAATACAAAATAAGAACATTGCCGGTTGATAAT
>JBEBJD010000228.1:0-3264 GCA_040080075.1 Hyphomicrobium sp.
GTGACACCTTGGGCTAGGAGACCGGCTTCGTCTCTATGCGTTCGCGACTAAAAGAATTGCAGCCGGCCAGGTCCTCGCGACCTGGCCGTTTTTCGTTTACGGCGGCCGGTGCCGGTGCCGTTGGGGCAGGGGTTCAGGTGACAAAGTCTTAACTTCATTTTCCGTTTTGGCAAAAAACAGTGCCAGGAATGCACAAATCTCTGCCGCCGCTTCTTAACAGGCACGATAGAATTTGAACTGTTGTTAAGGGTTCCAGGTTAGGCTTTTGTTCAGCCATGAACCGTCTGATGGCCCGCGTGCAATATTTTTGCGGTGGCCATCGGGCGCCTGTGACCGTTGATTTGCCGGACCATTAAGGAGCCGGTTTTGCAGAGGTACGTCACCAGTGAGTTTTGCTGAAAAACCGGCAATGACAACGGACCATGCCCCTGACAAGCTTGGGCTAGTGAGCGATGAGTCAATGATGGAACCGCCGACCATTGCGGAAGGACTGGATCTCGTTGGCATTTTGTCGGCCGTGCGCGAGACTGCCTATAGCTGGGATCTGACGACCGACCGCCTGGACTGGGAAAGCAATGCCGCTGTGGTGTTGGGGGTTACCGATCTGCAGAGCATTGCCAGCGGTACGGCCTATCAGATGCTGATCGCGCCCGAGCATGTCGGGCTGCGCCACAAGGAGATCGCGGGGGCAAAGTCCGACGCCAACGCCCGTGGCGTGGGCTATCGCATGCAATATCAACTGTTGCCGGCTGGCCGGCGCAGCAATGTTTCTATCTGGGTTGAGGATCATGGACGCTGGTGGCCAGATGCCGGTGGACGTCCTGTGCAGGCGCGCGGTGTTTTGCGTATCATCACCGACCGGCACTGGGAGGAGCAGCGGCTTCTGCATCGCTCCGATCACGACGAACTCACCGGCCAGCTCAACCGGATCAGGTTGACCGAAGCACTGACGGCAACCATTGGCCGGGCCGAACGCAACGGTAAGCCGTTTGCATTCCTTATGGCGTCCGTGAACAATCTCGATGTGATCAACGAAACGTTCGGTTTTGATACTGGCGATGAAGTGATTTCGGCGACGGCGCGCATGATGAAATCGAAGTTGCGCGGCGGTGATACCCTCGGCCGTTATTCATCCAACAAATTCGGCATTATTCTCAACGAATGCGGCCCTGGCGCCATGCGCATCGCGGCGGATCGCTTCTTGAAATGCGTACGGGAAACGACAATCGCGACCTCGGCATGCCAGCTCTCGGCGTCGATCTCGATCGGCGGACTGGTATTGCCGGATCAAGCGGGCACGGCGGCTGAGGCCTTGGGCAATGCCATGCACGCGCTCGACCGGGCCAAAATGAAGCGGGTCGATTGCTTTATGCCCTATGAGCCCGCCCAATCGCGCGAAAGCACGCGGCGGCGCAGCTTGGCGATTGCAGACGAGGTTCTTGCGGCACTTGATGACGACCGCATGCTGCTGGTGCTGCAGCCGATCATTTCGGCGGCGACCGGACTGCCGGAACACTATGAGTGCTTACTGCGCATGCGAAGGCCCGACGGCACGCTGGTCTCTGCGGGTGAATTCATGACCGTAGTTGAACAGCTTGGCCTGGCGCGCAACATTGACCGCCGGACATTGGAATTGGCTGTTGCGCTGCTCAAGAAGCATACCGGTCTGCGGCTGGCGTTGAACGTTTCAGGGCTCACTGTCGCCGATCACGACTGGATCGTTGCCTTGCAGCGGTTGACGGGCGGCAAGACCGCCCTCACCAACCGGCTCACTATAGAAATCACCGAAACGGCGGTAATTCACGATCTCGATCAGATCGTCTTGTTTGTCGATACACTGCGCGAACTGGGCTGCAGGGTTGCCATCGACGACTTTGGCGCCGGGTACACCTCTTTCAAGAACCTAAAGGTCCTCAACGTGGACATGGTCAAGATTGACGGTTCGTTCGTCAAGGATCTTGCCGAAGACAGCACCGGCGAAGTCTTTATCCGCACCATGATCGAGATAGCGCAAACCTTCGGCATGGAAACAGTGGCCGAATGGGTCGGCAACGAGGAAACCGCCGAATTCTTGAAGAAGGCCGGCATTACCTACTTGCAGGGCTTCCACTACGGGATGCCCCTGCAGATCGAGGAGTACGAGCAAGGCCAGCTCGCACACTGATCCTGAGTGGCGCGCGGCGGTTCGCAAGTTCGAGAGCCAGGCTCTTGAGCCAAGTACTGGCGCTTGAAACGCCACAGAACTTGACCTTACAGCGAGGCCGGGCTTCCCCGTGCTAGCTGTTGTCGCGCGACAGCCGTTCGATGCGCTGTTGCATTGCCGAGAGCTGCATCTTGAGTTCGTCGATTTCCGTTCCCGCCACCGCCTTTGATTCAGATGCTGGCTGAGCCGGAGCAGCCGGATTGGCTGCTGACTTCGCCCCAGCCCGTCCCGCGGCAGGTGCGGCCGCAGCGAATGGATTGGGGAATGGAATGCCCGGCTGTGCCCCGCTCGAAGATAACGACGTCCACATTGTCATCGCCTGTTCAAACAGAGCGATATTGCGGCGTGCCTGATCTTGATAGATCTCGAAGGCGGTGGCAGGGTTAGTAAAGGCATTGGTGAGCTGACTGCGAAACTTTTCCTGTTCCTTGACCAGGCTTTCCAAGCTGAACTGAAGATAGCTGGGGACCATGCGGCCCATCTGGTCATCATAAAAACGAATAAGCTGACGCAAAAACGGAATAGGGAGCAGCGTCTGGCCGCCCTCCCGGCTTTCCTGCTCGACAATGATCTGGGTCAGGACCGCGTGCGTCAGGTCGTCACCGGACTTGGCGTCGTAGACGACGAAGTCACGGTCGGCGCGTACCATCTGTGCCAAGTCTTCGAGCGTAACGTAGGTACTCGTCTCGGTATTATACAGACGACGGTTGGCATACTTCTTTATGACAACGGCCTCGCGTTTTTCAGGCTGTGTCTCTGGTTTGGTTTGCATTTCAGCGGCACGCTTTTCTGAAGGGATATGTTGCATCGCAAGAGCGTAACACAGGCTGTTAGGGCGTTACCAGGGGGTCTTTTGCTTTGCGCGCACCGACTCGCGTTCCGCGAGCCGGCCGGTGCGCGCGAGGGGCTGGAGCGCGCCCGGCGGCCGGCTCCCCGGAGGGGAGTCGCCGGGCTCAGAGCTAAAATGGGCGGTTTTGCCGCCGCAATGCGCAATTGCAGCTATAAAGGCCGTGCTGCTATCTAACCATAATCAAGGCCCTCGCCGATTGGCGGTGTAAGGT
>JBEBJD010000235.1:0-14547 GCA_040080075.1 Hyphomicrobium sp.
AACAGAAAACATCAGCAAGATGTTGACGCGGCCCGAGCGAGAGAAGCTGAAGCCAAGAAGAAATTGAAAGAACGACAAGAGGCAGACCAAAAAGAACAACAAGCCAAGCGATGGCAAGAAGACAAAGCACGCACCAAATACAGGCCGGACGATCCAGACTTGAAAGCGCAAAAATACTACACCAAAGAGGGTGAAGCGCTTCGAAACAAGCGAACCGGACAGTTCGAGCCGCAGGGTGGAGTGCAATACAAAAAATTTAGCAAGCCGTCACCGCAGGTTGCGAATCCCAACTGACATCACGGCAACACCGTGCGCGGTTTCCAGACTTTGAAATGCTGTCCTAATTGCATGGTTTACTCGTCACGCGCGCGGCTGCCTAATTAGCCAGAGCAAGCTCTTGTGGCGCGGCAGCGGCTTACGATAATACTAAACATCGGCGTCGCTACCCCTGTAGTGAGCCGATGCAGTGTCGGTCGATGAAGGCTTGAGAGCGGGCATTGAATATTCCGCCCGCGGTTTTGACGCCGGGTTCAACTAGAACTCATGGGGGGGAAAATTAGCATGGTCACTATTGGCCCTCAGTGAAAACAAGAACGGAAGCGGTCTGGGAGGTTCGCGGACATACCGGCTTCGCTAAGATTTCGTGGACAGATGTTGCGGCGCACGCATTGTCGCGACGTCAGTCGGCACGCAATGCAACGCATCTGTTGCGCACCGGCACTAAGTCCGGTTGGGGTCAACAGCGTAGTCGCATTACTCCTCGATCTCCGCTTTAGACCGAAAGCAGCCTACACGAGGCTGGTCTTGCGCGACTTGGGGCTGATGCACGGCACGCCTTGCTTCGATCAGGCCACTCACACCCAACCCATCAATTCCCTGCGCACAATGGCCTCGATGACATCGATGCCGGCTTGGCTATCGTTCAGGGCTGGCAGATAGGCGAATTTTTCGCCGCCGGCTTTCATGAAATAATTCCGGTTTTCGACGTCGAGTTCTTCCAGCGTCTCCAGGCAGTCGGCCGAAAAACCAGGCGCCACCAAGGCCAGCCGCTTAATGCCCTCAAAGCCCAAACGCTCCACCGTTTTGTCAGTGTAAGGCTGCAGCCAAGGGTCATTGCCAAAACGCGACTGGAATGTCGTCAGCCAGCGATCCTTGGGCCATCCCAATTGTTCGCACAACAGGCGTGACGTCTTCTGGCAGTGGCAATGATAGGGGTCGCCAGCGTCGAAGTATTTCTGCGGCATGCCGTGGAATGTGGCGATGATGCGCTCGGGCTCGTAATCGAGCTTGGCGAGGCTCGCCGTCATCGATTGTGCGAGGCGGCCGATGTAGACGGGATCATCGTGATAAGCGGGCGCCACGCGCACGAACGGTTGCCAGCGCATGTCCATCAAGGCCCGGAAGGCCTGATCGGCAGCCGTTGCCGTGGTTGCGGCCGCATACTGCGGATAAAGCGGAACCAGCAGAATTCGTTCGCAGCCCTGTTCTTGCAGCGCCTTGATGCGGCTCGCCGTGCTGGGACTGGCGTAGCGCATCGCCCAATCGACGGTAACCTGCGGGTGATCGATGAGCCGTTGCTGCAGGCCTTCCGCCTGTCCGCGCGTGATGGTCTTGAGTGGGCCTTCGTCGCGCTCGTTATTCCAAATGCTGGCGTAGTCGCGCCCCTTAGCGGCTGGGCGCACGGTCAGGATGATCAGATTGAGGATCGGCCACCACTTCCATCTTGGTTCTTCGATGACGCGGCGGTCGGAAAGGAATTCCTTGAGATAACGGCGCATCGGCCAATAGCTGGTTCCGTCGGGCGTACCCAAATTCAACAGGAGCACGCCAACACGGCCATAAGGCGTGCGCGGGTGGCCTTCGGGCCAAGTGCTACGGTCAGGCTCGGACGGTGGGATCGATGGCATCAAATCGGGGCCCTTCACGGGGTTGGCGGTGTGCTTGGGCTAGTGCCTGATCGATTGAGATGCAAGCACGCAATGCGAGCATCGAGAACGTGAATCAGACTCTAAAACGAAAGCTTGAGAGCACGTTCGCACCATCGGCTTCCGATTCCAACAACTGCGAACGTGCTCTTAACGCAAATGCCCATGGGGTCAGATCAACACTAGTACCCAGAATCACAAATCCCTGGTGCGTCTGATCGCAGAGGCCGAGGCGATCCGGCAGGCATCAATTAGATTGGTGCGCGGCTGCGTTTGCGCCGTGCCGAGGGAGCCAGCATTGCAGCCCTATCATTCAGGGGATCTGGCCCGGATGCGGGCTCATTGGCTGCAAGTGCACCCGTCGCCGGATTAGGTTCCGCAGGAGGGCTATCGCCTGTAAACTGAACCATCACTTTCGCAGCTTGCCAAGCGTCTACTATGCTCTTGGTAAGGGCTTTTGGCGACAAAGAGAACAAGATCGCGCCGCGCGGGTTGGCCAGTTCTCTCAAGTAGTGCTGGCGTTGGCGCGCGAGGTTCTCCAGCCGCCCGGCGCTGTCCTTGTTCAATGCTGCAATCGCGGTATCTTCAGGTGTGCGGTCCTGCACGAGTTTCATCAACACAGATAGATCCTGCGCGTCGCCCAGGATTTGCGACAGCTGACGCGCCGCCTCGATGCGCGCGGAAAACATATCGGGCCAGGCGCGCGACATCAGCGCCATATGCCGCCAATGCAGTTGCACGCATTTGCGCCAATCGTGAAACGCTTCATCAGTGCCTGCCCGGTAAGCACGCTCATACGTGTTGACGCCTCTGCGGTAGCTGTCTCGCAGCCCCTTTTCGACGGGTGTGAAATCGACCCCGTTGATAACCAATTTTGCCATTGCGGATTTGGCGCTGGCAAGCTGATCGAGCGCGGCCTCAATCGTGGCGTCGCCGCCGGTAGATTCAATTTGCCGTCCCTGCTCTAAGATGTGCTGCTTCAAGATGGCAATGTCGTGCGCTTCGGCATCGGTCGCAGAAGGCTGCAACTTGACGAGTGTCTCCGATAAAATTTCGGCATCCCTGGCCGGCGATAAAAGCCGGCCCAAATCCCGGTAACGCGCATTCTCGTGTTGAAAAACGCCGTCGCCGAGACCTGGCCGCACCAGTCGCAGCAGCGCGCGGATTCGCTTCAAGCACTTACGTGTCTCGTGGATGGCGCTACCGGCTGATCCGGGTGCCGAAAGGGCCAGGGTTGCCCTCTTGATTTGGTCGCGGCCCACACGCCGCAAGGCCTGCTCGGGGGTATCTGAGAGCTTAATACGATATGCCATGCGCGAGCCCTGAGGATTTGCCTAGTGTGGCGTCTCGCAATTGCCTTCTCCTTTCGCGGCTTGGTTGGCTAAGGCAATTGCGAGACAAGAACCACACCAGACTCGTAGGTTTTCTAGTGTCCTTTAGTCTCCGAAATGCCTTTGTGAGGGTGCGGCGAAACAGGAAGGCATTTAGGAGACAGGACGCTAGCGGGTTTCACACTCGGGGCTGTCACAAACAAGTCTTCCCGGAAAAAAATGCTTAAGCAATAGGGGGCTTGAGTGACCAGGATGCCATTGAAGTGCAGGCTATGGCTTGCCGCCGGCCTCCGCCAAAGCGGCACATCCCAGCCCCTCGCGGTGTGCTGCCCGCTCCATTTGCGACGGGGCATCTTTGCGAGCCGGCGACACCGTGATCGTTTGCAAGGTGCAATCAGGAGCCGGTCCGGTTGTGGGCGGTGGCGGCGCTTGCCAGAGGCCGCCGGTGATGACGGCTTCGCCGCTGGCAAGTTTTGCTTGCCGCCATGCGTCCAGACTTTCTCGTTGATCACATGGTTTTGGGCTGGCATCGCAGGCGCTGCTCAACTGTACCGATGCCGCCCACACAAAGCGCCCGCCAATGTTGATACGAACGGCCGTGCCAGCCACTAGGCGTTGCATTTTCGCTCCGGAAGCCGAGGATGGCTCTGGCGGGTTCGCTGTTTCAGGCGCCTGCCGCTGGGGTAGCGTCAGGAAGTGCTCCTGGCCGGCGACCCGCAGGCCTGCTTGGTAACGCACCGCGATGGCCGTTGCCGGGTCATTTGAAACGGCTTCGAAGGAGCGAGGATCGGTCAGGTCGTCGCTCAGGACCATTTGCCGGGACACGACAAGCCGCCAATGCCGGCCCGGAAACGTTTGCTGCAGCGCCTTAAGATTGGTGACGCCCTGCAAAAGGACGATATCCGCTTCAAGTCCGGGCACGGGGCCCTTGGGCCCTTGCATTGTCTCGCGCTCGGAGCCGAAGCTGGTTCTCCAGGACGGTTTACCGGGCTGCTCTTTGGAGGGTGTGCCGATGGCTGGGGCGCTGGCCGCGTCGAAGCTCATAACACGCAGGGCCTCACCGGCCGCAACCGGTGTTCCCGCCCCAGGCAGCGCCGCCAAAATCAAGCATCGCATGATCCAACGGGCGCCGGATGTCTTGCGGGCCAAGGGCACTGCGCGTCGCTCCTCGCTGCCGTCTCTCGCCGTTGTGGTCTTTCAATGGCCAAAGCGTAAAACAGACCGGGACATTGCGTCTTGGCGCATGGAATGTCTATGTCTTGTCCGATTCTGAAGCTAAGTCTACGCTCCCTGCTCGCGAGTGATCCTCCACCATGCCTATTAGCATTTCTGAGCAAACTCCGGCCGCGAGCCGCTGGACCAGCCGGTTGGCTGTATTCTCGCTCGTCGTGTTGTTGGTGGCCGCTGTTCTTCACCGGCTTGGTCTGCCGACGCCCGTTGCCTTCAATATGCTGCTGATGTCCTATGCTGGGGCTTTTGCAGCTCTCGTACTCGCCATCGTGGCTACCGTGTTGATCTGGCGTCACGGCGGCGGCGGAACGTCCCGTGTCGTTATGGGTCTGCTCATCAGCATCGGCATGTTCGGCGCCGCTGCGATTGTGCTAATTCTGGCCGGGAGGTATCCCGTGCTCAATGACGTATCGACGGATGTCCAAGCGCCTCCTCCATTCAATGAAATCGCCAAATTGCGCGGGCCCGCCACCAATTCCGTCGACTATCCAAAGAACTTCGCGGCCATACAGACCAAGAACTATCCCGACCTGCAGCCACTGCTGATTGGGCGCTCCAGGGACGAGGCACACGAAGTCGCTGTCGAAGTCCTCAAACGCCAGCACTACAGGATTGTGCACGAGGAGCCCGCCGGGGTCATAGAGGCCGTCGACCGTTCGATGATCCTTGGCTTTACCGACGATATTGCGGTGCGCGTCACGGGCGATGAACAGCGGGCGCGCATCGACATCCGTTCTGCTTCGCGCTTTGGGATTTCCGATTTCGGCCATAACGCGGGGCGTGTGCGTCTGCTCTTGAAGGAGATCGTGGCCCGCTTCGAAGAAACCGTTCCATCCGCCGATGGCGTGAAGGCCGCCGCCGGGGTCAAGCCGGACAAGCCGGGTGCTAAGCCGGAGAAAGAACGTGGGTCGAAAAAGGTGATCCAGCGCAAGTCACAAGACCGCGGCCGGTGAGGTGCTCTACGTGAGCCAGCACCGAAAGAGTCGCTGCTGGCAGAAGCCGGGGTTCCAGCTCTCGGTAAACAGCTGGGACAATCTGCTGAATAGTCGTTGAGCCCGCATTGACCAATTCGAGTATTTCGCGTTCGCGCATCTGGCGATGAATGAGATAGGCCTTGACCATGCGCTGGGGCTCGGCGAGGCGGCCACCGTGACCGGGCAGATAGAGCCGGTCATTGCGTTCGAGAAGCGCTTCGAGCGACGCCAAATAATCGGCCATCCGTCCCTCGGGCGGGGCAATCACCGTCGTGTTCCATGCCATGACATGATCGCCGGAAAACATGATGCGGCGGCCCGTAAGCGAAAAGCATAGATGATCGGGGGCATGCCCGGGCGTATGCAGCGCTTCGAGTTCCCAGTCATCGTGGGCCACGCGGGTGCCATGAGAGACATGCACATCAGGCACGAAGCTGTCGTTGATGTAGTCCTTGCCAGATGGGCTTGAAGCAAGTGCCGCAATGGCGGCAGGTGTACGGCCAAATGCGTAAGTCGAGGCTCCCGTTGCCGCCTTCAGGCGCAATGCTCCGTCGATGTGGTCGCGATGGGCATGGGTTATGAAAATATGTGTGACCGGGCGTCCGTTTGCCGCCGCCAGGATTGCGCCGGTGTGGCTGGGGTCATCGGGGCCAGGATCAATGACGCAAAGGGCTGTGGTGCCGATGAGGTAGGTGTTAGTGCCGCGAAAAGTGAAGGGACCAGGATTGTTGGCAACGATTCTCACGACCCCCGGGCTCATAGGGGCTGACTGTCCGTAGGCGAATTCCATGGATGTCTTGAAGTCGAGCGGATCAGACATGGTGGTGCTGGATCTAACAAGTTGTTCCGTAGTGCTATCCCTATGCCATAGTTTGCAACTATGCAGGTCTACAAACAGGGTGCTGGCGCCGTGAAACCTTCTTGGACTGGCTTGCGTATAGCCATATTGCGGCGGGGCTTCACACAAGACCTGCCCACTATGAGGGCCACTCACGTCATGCCGGCTGATACGGAGTTAAAAGACATGAAACGTTCTATCTTCACCATCGTCTCACTGGCCGTCCTGCTCGCAGCAAATGCTTCAGCTGCCACAGCTGCGGAAGGGGCTGGGTCGTGTGGTAAGGGCAAGGTTTTCAACCCCGAAACACGGACGTGTGTCGCCAAGCCCAAAGGCTCCGGCTCAGGTTCGCACAGCGGTTGATGCAACGCGAATTGCACTGCCGGTGTAGTTAAGTTGTGGCGCTTGACTGGCCGCAGGCGCTAAGAGGCCAGTGTTTGTTGATGCGCCGACTACACCGCCGAATGCTGGTTGGACCATAACGCTCGTTAGGCGCTCATTGAAAGAATTGGTCGGAGCGAGAGGATTTGAACCTCCGACCCCTTGCTCCCGAAGCAAGTGCGCTACCAGGCTGCGCTACGCTCCGCCCGACCATTCAGACGGCCAATAACCTGTTTGACCAGTATGTTGGCTGTCGCTCGCCGGTTGTCGCAGCCGGGGTAGGGCTGCAGGCGAGGCGCTTCTATAGCGGCCCTGGGGATCGCCCGCAAGGGCTAGAGCGCCTTGCGATCTGATGGAATCCGATCATCACACTAGGCTTTTGATTAGTCGCATTTTCTACGAAGAACCGGGATCCACTTCGCAGGACAAATGCTCTCGACGGAGGCCTGTTTAAGGGGCCGCACGGCCCGAATAGTGCCCAGAACGAGGGGCGTTTCTTCGGCTACGGTTCCTTTCCCTCATCCCACGCCGTCTTCTTGGTACATTTTGGTTAGATAGTCTCCCCAATTTGTCAGGCGGTTGAACTTGAGGCGGCGGTAGGTGGCGATGTCCTGCTCAAGGCTGCGCCGGGAACTGGGGAACCAGAAGGCAAGTCCCTGCGAGGCGGTTACTGTGGGGCCCAGAGCCACCCAATCGATGCGCGCTTTTTGACAAGCTTGAATGAGCTGTGTGGCTGCCGCTTCGATCGTTGGGGCCCGGCCAGCGCATACGCGCGCCAAGATGGCGGCGAAGTGGCCCAAATCGTAGGTATCGCGATTGGCGTAACCCTGACTCCGGCTACGTGCGAGATTGAGCAGGCTGAACGCCTGGAACCCCTCAGTGTCGCAAACGGCCACCAGTGCCGCAAACGCCTCGGTAATGTCATTGCCGGAGTAGTAGGCCGACAGTGTACACGGGTAATGTTGGGTTTGGTTCTGGTAGCTGGCGCCAAACGCTTGCACGGCATGGCGGGCCCAGCCAGCGGGATCAGCCGGAATGGTGCTGGCGGTGCGCCGGATCCATTCTTCGTAGTCCCAGCCAGCAGGAGGCTCTGTATCGCACGAGGCAACGATACAGTGTGCGAAGTCCGAAAGTTCTTCGAGCACTTCGATCATGCCGTTGAGGCACGTATCTGAATAGATGAGGTCGGTGCGTTGCTGCTGACCGGATCGCGAGAACGCGGCGCGTAACATTCGTCCGGCTTCGATGTTGGTCAGTACGCCGCCGCTGTTATCATGCAGCATGGCCCGGGTGCCGGGGTCCCGCCGCAATGCATCGCGTTGGGCACGCGGGATGAGCAGGCGCCGTGCCGGTGTGCGCACGCTGCGCCGGGTCATCACGTTTCGATCGAGCAGCACTTCGCCAGGGTCCGTCTCGTCGAAAACGCCGGTGCCATGGTCCCAGAAGCCGATCGCCTTGCGCGCCATGGGATAGGTGATGAGCGCGCGTGACAGAAACTGCGCCAGCGTTTCCGGGTCGCCGGTGTCAATCTCGCTCAGTTGCTCAATCGTGCGCAGTTGCCCGGTTGGCGTGACTTCGAGAATAGTGCCCGGACCTGTGTCCGTGTCGGCGAGAGCCAAAGCGGCTACGGCGCCGTAGCGCGCGGCACCTGCAGCCATTTCGCCGAGGTCATTCTTGACCTGGGGACTGAGATTGTTGTCGCCACCGAACATGGCGATGAGCACAAACTGCGCATTCGGGTCGAGGACGCGGTAAGGAACTGCGCCAGCAGTGGTCTGTCCCTGCGCTTTGCGCTCCGTCCCGGAGACTGGCGGCTCGTCGAGCCCGTCTTCGGGCGCCAGGCCGGGATGCTCGATAGCCGCGAGCGGAGCACTCGTCTGAAGACTGACATCTTCAGGAAGCGACGGCATACTGCGAATCGGTTCTTGGTCGGCGAAGTAGCTGTCATCGAACCCCAATTTCTGCAATGCGCTGTCGAGTTGCCGGAAGTTGGGTGCTGCTGCTGTTTCCTTGCCTGCTAGCCCGGGCGGAACTGGCGCGGCTTCCGTGGCGGGCGCGCCGTTCGGCCAATCGGGCAACGGGGTGATTGGCGCGCGCTGGCGGTTTCCCCAGCACGAGATCAGGAACATGAGGCATGCGGCTGCGAACAGGGCGGCAGGAGTCCAGAGCTGAGTTTGGCTGTCTTGGCCCGGCGTCCTCGACCATATTGAGAGCAGCACAAATGCGGCCGCAGCACAGATCACCAGCAGGACGGCAAACAAACGCCAGACTTCACCGTGTCCGCCCGGCCTAGTCTTAAGGTCGCGGCCCAAATCTCGGCTGGGCGCACGGCTGGTGCCCGGTCCGCGTTTGACATCGCTTGCCGCCCCGTGCACGGCCGGCGCTTTTTCGAGGGCCTCGAATGTCGCCGCATCTGCGATGCCGTTGACATTGAGTTTGTTGGCAGCCTGGAACTGCATAAGGGTCTTTTGGGTGTTGCCTCCAAAGCGGCCATCGATCTCTTCGTTGGCGGGCAGATAGCCAGCACGCACGAGCAGTTGCTGCAACTTGGCCACGCGTGGACCGGTGTCGCCGCGTTCTACTACGTCCGGGTTGCGTGGGGCGACAGGGGTCCCGCCACCATTACCCCAAATTGACCATGCAGCGTTGAAGCGCTGCTTGCGATCGGGAAGGCCGTTGTACCCGCCGTTGATCATATAGGTAATCGAGTCAATCTTATTGTCGTCGGCCAGCTGGTTCATCGTGCGGCCTTGGGCTTTGCGTTTGCCAGCCCACGTGCACACGGCGATCTTGATGGCGATATCGGGATCGACGGCGAGATCGGGATTGGTCTCAAGGTCGACACCGACCTTCTTGCCCATCTCGCGGTAGCCCTCCCGCCCCGTGATTTGAATGAGCCCGCGCCCGCGATAGCGATAGCCATCGTTGGGCTCTGTGTTTCCAAGCCTGCCCTGATAGACTTTGTTGGCGAGTTTCTGTTCGTCGCGCAGGTAAGGCTGGGCTTCGGCCACAGTGCGGAACCGAGTGGGCCAGACTTCGGTCAGGCGTTTGGCCGTTGTGTAAAAGAGGGATTCATTTTCGATGGTGAAGCCGCCAGACTCATGGCCGATCTGGGCCAAGAAGTGGCACAACCGCATGGGATTGGCATTGATGCCATATTCGGCCATCGCTTGGTCACCACTGCGCAACAAGGCCTGGATGTATTTGTCTTTTGCATTGGGCGCAAAGCGGCGCAGGGCTTCAGGTGTGAGTTTGAGTCCGCTAGTGAGCACGGGCGTTTGCGGCTTAGGGGCGGGTGCTGGTCCCGGTGCCGGTTTAGGAGGTTCCGTTGGGGTTGATACGGGCGGTTGAGGCTGCGGCGTTTCCGGTGCGGGCGGCGGACTGATGGGCCGGCCCGCCATATCATTGGCCAGGACGTCGATGGTGACAGACTCTCCTGCCGTCCCCGGCCCCACGTCGTCGGCTGCCTTGGGAGGTTCTGTTCCTGGCACAACAGATACCGTGACACGCCCGTCTCCGCGCAAGCCTTTGTCGTCAGCGACAGAGTAAGTGATGCTGGCCTCGCCAAGGTAGCCGCTGACAGGTTGAAAGCGAATGCTGCCGTCACTAAGAACGGTCCACGTTCCTTGCCCCTCGACGGTGACGGCTTTGCCATCAGCGGTGACTACGGCGCCTTGCGGCATACTGGCGAAGCGGACTGACGTAGGGTCGATGGTGCCATCGAGATCGGTGTCGTTGATGAGGACAGCAACCACGGTCGCCATACCGGCGGCTGTGCGGCCGCGATCAGGCGCGAGAACGGGCGCCTTATTGGCTGGCTGTACGGTGATGCTGAGGGACGCCGTTGCGGTTTGGCCCAGAACGTCGGCCACCTGATAGCGCACGGGCCGCGGGGTTCCTGTGAAGCCCGCTTCGGGAGTGAACGTAATCTTTCCAGATTGAGGCACGACGGACCAGCGGCCCTCACCTGGTACCGTCAATGTCTTTTGACCGGGCTCGAGTGTGGAGCCTTCAGCGCCAGCCATGAGGATGAGCGAATTAGGATCAAGGGCGGCACCATCGCCTGATGCGGTGCCGGTTGCTGTTCCATTGCCGTGTTGTCCGGTTGAAGGCGTTTGAGGCTGCGTGGGAACCGGCGCATTGGCATTCGAAACAAAGCCCGGCTGCAGAATACCCCAGCCAAAGGCAGTATCGTCAGTCGGCGAATAGATGCCGTCGGAATCGACTTTGGCAAGTTCGCGCTCCTTGGTGACCAGCGCTAGTCGAGTGGACGGCCCAAAGTAACTGGTACTTCCTAAACCCAATTTTTTCTGCAGTTCTGAGACGGCGGGGCCTTCGGAGCCAAGGCGAATGCGGCCGAGGCATTGGGCCACGAACGCGTCGTCATTTTGGCGGCCGTCCGCAATAATCTGTGCCGCGATGGCGGCGTCACGGCCGGTCACCAGCATGACGGAAATATGTGTATTCCAGCCGAACTTTCCGAGCACTTTTTGGAATGCGCCCCACGGTCCCTCCTTGTCCCGGCCTTGGATCGTCAGACACCCGGACGAAGAAAACCTGTCGTAAAAATAGGCGCAGTGAATGTTGTCGTACGGGTGCGTTTTTTCCCAGTAGTCATCGTGCGAGAAGACGAGATCATTGTGCGTGCGCAGAACCGTAATCAAGGCGTCGTCCTCGACGCTATCTGGTTCCGTCATTCTGAGGGCCGGCTTAATACGGCCTTTGCCATGCGCATTGACGCGAAAAACGTAACATCCCGATGGCGCCATGTTGGCGTCGCCACCACTGCCGCCGTGCATTTTGCGATAGTATCCCTCCATGTTCGCCCAGTACGGGACCGTGGAGGCCAGATAGGCCGATAGCTTGCGGTTGCGGCGATCGAAGTAACCGATTGTGCAGCAGAACTCCCTGTGATTTGGGCGCTTGTCCTCAATTTCGACAAAGGCCTGGTCTTCGAACTTGGCCCCCTGCGTCAGCACCCCTCCGCGCAGCGCAAACACGATAATGTCATCGGGACCTTGCGGCTTGAAGCAGTTGGCGCGGATGATGAGATCCAGAATATCGGGAGTGAGTTTGAACACGCGAGGCGGCGCGAGACCAGCACGCGTTGCCGCCAGCAAATGTGCGAAATCTGGTGACCGGTCATCGCTGGCCCATTTGGCCTGCGGTGCACCCGCCCGGCGTTCGAGAGCGCTTTGGCGCAGCGCCTCTTCCAGGTCTTCGGGCCCGTCGTCTTGATCGGGCACCATGGAAAAATCAGCTGGCGGTTCGGCCGCGGGCCCATCACGCCGGCCGGCTGGCCGCGGAGGGCGGTCTTCTCCGGCGGATTGAGTTTGGAAAGCGATGCCGGCTGTGGCGGGTGAGTTGGGATCGGGCTGCATTTTGGGACCTCGGAATGCACTGAAGTACGCGTGTCATGAGGTGTTCAAATGAACGGAATCTTGAGTCTGGAAACGGCGAAGGCCGCTTCACATCGTGTTCAGCTCTGTGGCCGGTAAAATGCCGGAATGAGGATCGTCCACAGCACTAAGAGTAGTTCCGGGATGAATTTTTCGACCGGGCTGGCCACGTTGAGCCCGGAGTAAAGTTCAAACATGCTGAACATGCCGAAGCTGCCGTTCATCACGGGCACCCAAAGCAGGAACGAAACGGCGGCGATCGCCACGGCACCCCATTGGGCCTTTCCGTCATCGCCCCGCGTTGCCTGCCAGCGCAGCAGCACCACCACCAGCAGAATGAGCCATGCGATAGAAATCATCAGCCAGTGATCGGAAACATTGAAAGCCGGACCCGTCACATCCAAGGCGGAAGGACTGACTGCAGGAAGTGCGTCCGCAGCCTGATCGCCTGCCAGTGAACCGGGCTTTGAATTCAATTCAAAGATGACCGACTCCGCCCTCGAATTGAGGAACGGATAAACCACCACGGCTTCACCGGGAATGAGTTTTACGAGGCGGTCGAGATAGTAGTCGGTCGAGACGGCGGCCTCCATGCCCCGCCTTCCGCCGTCATCGCTCGAAGGTGAGCTAATTCTCAAGGACATGACGCAAACTCCTTCAAAACAAAAGAATTACGTAACTTCAGGTGGTTTGATCCGTGAAAAATTAATGGGGCCGCTGGTGTATCTGTTCCGTCATTCATTCATTGGTTGGCTTGGCATAAGCCCTGCCGGCATTGATGCCGAGCATTGCCTCCCATGCCATGATTAAGATCATTACGCCCAGGGGTTCGAGCCAGTACAAAGAGCCTGGAGGCAGATTGGGGATACATGTGTCGTATTGCCATTCGTTGACCTGCGCGCGGACCCACAGAAAAACTAGAAAGAGCAGGGCCCCTGCAGCACCTACGATCGCGCCCATGGCTATTCGTGGCATCTTCCCCATATCGCGCGCAAAAGGGGCCGCTGAAAATATACTGGCGGCCCCGGTCAATCCTGCGGCGAGTATCGCTGTGAGAAGAAGGAGCCGCACTTCAACGGAGCTGAGATTGGTAAAATCTCGGGGCTTCATGCACTTTAGCTGCTCGAGCAGTGCGTTGTTGCTGGCGTAGGGCGCAAACCAAAAACGGCTGAGTGCCGCAAACGCCGCGTATATCCCGCAAGTGGTCAAGGCAGCCTGCCAGGATCGATTGCCCCAGCGATAGGCGCCGAAGCCAAGCACAGACCCAAACAGTAGTGGCAGCAGCAAATAGGAGGGATGACCGCGCACATCGTGCAGTTTCAGGTCGCCGTAAATGAGGTGCCACTCACTGTCAAACTTGAACAGATCGAAACTCATTACGGCGCCGATCAATCCTGTTAGCGCCCCGAGGCCGCCCAGGATCCACACCGGCCAATTGTCAGCCGGGTAGAAAGCGAAGTCGTCGGTTAGATTCGAATTCGTCCAAGGTGTCTGGCGGCCCTCGGTTCGCACGCGCACATCACGCGCGATGCGCTGTGACAAATCGAAAACATCGAGCCCCCGTATGCCTATGTGCGAGGCAACCGCCTCCGAGAACGGACTCATCCCGCCAGCGGGGCCATCCTCCGCCACGTCACCAGGGTCTGCGGCAAAGCAAATGAAAATCTGGCGATGTTCACCAAGGCGGACTTTGGCAAGACCCTGAGCAGCGTCGAGCCCCCGCGTTGCACTTTGTGAGAAATCCGTGCTCCGGTCTGGTGCGGCGGCGGGCTGGGAACGAATGCGCACTTGCTGCAACCCGCCTTCATTGCGGCAGGCATCGAGAAAGATGAGGCGGGCTTTGGCTCCGGCCATCGCCGACATGATATCTTGCACGCGCACCAAGCCAGCGATGGCACCGGCTTCCGTGTCGTGATCGACCGGAATGGCCGGATCGAAGTCAATTGGTACAACGTAGTTGTCGCCATCGAGCTGTACGCCATGCCCACAGTAATAGAGTAGCATAGCGTCACAGGCACCGGCGTGGCTGGTAAATTCCTTGAGCTGGTACCAAGTGTTGCGCCAGTCAAGATTGCGAAAGTCGAAGACCTGGAATCCGATTTCGCGGAGTTTACTGGCGACGTGGCCGGTGTCGTTGGCTGGATTGCGCAGTGAACCGACGTGAGCATATTCCGAATTGCCGAGCAAAAATGCAAAGCGCCTTTGCGGAGGCTCTTTCAGTCCGAAGACACCGCGAAGTTTCATCGTGGTCCGCCCCCAGCAAAACGGGCAGTTGAAGATAAGCAACAATCACAACCATCTCATACTAGTGTCCCGACTCCGAAGTTCGTTTCATTCCCCGGAGGGCACTTTGCGAACTTCGGAGTCGATAAGGACACTAGAAGCCCATGATTCTAGTGTGATTCAGATCGAGAAGTCCGCTGTTGAGCCTAGCCGCAACAAAGAAGCGGACTTCTCGATCATCACACT
>JBEBJD010000087.1:0-3246 GCA_040080075.1 Hyphomicrobium sp.
GTGCTCAGCTTGTTCTGCGTCCGGAACGAGTTCGTCATTTCGACAATTTGTACTTCGACGGCGGGAATGTCGGGCAGTGTGGGGGTCATGGGGTCCCTAAGGGCGGCTGGAAATCGCGCAGCAGTGTGATGTGACCTTCGCTCTGCGCTTTAGCAAAATAGCGGTCGTCGGCGGTCACCAGCGTGGCGCCCGTCTCCAAGGCCACGGCATGATAGAGCGTATCGAAGAGGTGGTGGTTGTAGAGGATGGAAAGGTCTGCGGCGCGGCGCAGAACTGAGGCATTCGAAATGATCGTGGGCGTCATATCGGTCAATTGCAAAAGGGCGACATCGACGAATTGCGGTTCCAGTCGTGAAAGTACGGATAGTACCTCGATCACCCAATGGGGCGGGGCAAACAACTTAGAGCTTCCACTCTCAATAATCGCGCCCACGGCAGCCGCCTCGCCAACATGAAGCTCGCCGTCCCGATGTGCCAGGTACCACTTGAGAGCTACGCTGGCATCGACGACAAGCCTCACGGACGGCCGTCCTCACGGGCTTTGCGGATCTCATCTTGCGTATAAGCTCGCGTGTTCCGGGCGTGATTGGCACGGATTTGCTCCAGGAAGTTTTCATCCCTTTGCGTGCGCTCACGCTCTTCCACCGCCCGGCGCATCAGTTCTGTGATCACCGCACTCTTGTTCTCGTCCTTGAAGACCTCGTTGAACTTGTCCTTCAAGTCGTCAGGGATCGAAAAATTCATCGTGCCCATGACAAGCCTCCCATTGAAGATGCATCAACAACACCAAAGTTGTTGAAAGTTTCAACAAGTAACGTAACTGAGGCGCGCTTTCAAAGCAATTGTGGGCAGCTGCAACTTGTGGCGCCACAGCACTTGAGCCGCACGGTCCTGGGCGCTAACGCTGCGCCATGAGCAAGCACACGATTCCCTCTGAGCCGCCCTTCAATGGCGGTCCTATCGAGCCCGTCAATCTCAAGGATGCCCTTGAGGAACGGTACTTGGCCTATGCGCTGTCGACCATTATGCACCGGGCCTTGCCTGATGTGCGCGATGGTTTGAAGCCCGTACACCGGCGCATTCTGTTTGCGATGCGCGAGCTGGGGCTCAATCCTGAAGGCGGCTACCGCAAGTGCGCGAAGATCGTCGGCGAGACGATGGGTAACTTTCACCCGCACGGAAACCAGGCGATTTATGATGCGCTCGCCCGCCTCGCCCAGGATTTCGCTGTCCGCTATCCACTTGTCGATGGACAGGGCAATTTCGGCAACATTGACGGCGATAACCCGGCCGCCGACCGCTATACGGAAGCGCGCCTGACGCCTGCCGCGGCTGACCTGCTTGAAGGCATTGACGACGACACGGTCGATTTCCGTCCCAACTATGACGGCAAGGAACAGGAACCCACTGTCCTCCCAGCCGCCTTTCCAAATCTGTTGGCCAACGGATCTGCCGGCATTGCCGTCGGCATGGCGACGAACATCCCGCCGCACAACTTGGATGAGTTGTGCCAGGCCCTGTTGCACCTCATCAAGCATCCCAACGCGACAATCGAAAAGATCGTCGAGTTTGTGCCTGGCCCTGATTTTCCCACTGGCGGCATCATTGTCGAGCCGCGTGAGCAAATCCTTGAGGCCTACAAGACCGGTCGCGGTGGTTTCCGCCTGCGCGCCAAATGGGAAAAGGAAGAGCTACCGCGCGGCGGCTATCAGATCGTCGTCACCGAGATTCCCTATCAGGTTCAAAAATCGAAGCTGGTTGAAAAGCTGGCTGAACTTCTGAGCGACAAGAAGGTTCCTTTGCTGGGCGATGTGCGCGACGAAAGCGCCGAAGAAATCCGGCTGATCTTGGAGCCCAAGAGCCGGGCCATTGATCCCGTGTTGCTAATGGAGAGCCTGTTTCGCGTCACAGAGCTGGAGACCCGTTTCGGCCTCAACATGAACGTGCTGTCTGCTGGCCAGATTCCTAATGTGCTGAGCATCAAGGACGTCTTGAAGCAGTGGCTCGAGCATCGCATCGACGTGTTGGTGAGGCGCACTCAATTCCGCCTCAACAAGATTGAGCATCGACTTGAGGTCCTCGAAGGCTATCTCATTGCCTATCTCAATATCGATGAGGTGATCCGCATTGTTCGCTTCGAGGATCACCCAAAGGCAGCACTGATCGCCAAATTCAAGCTGAGCGACGTTCAGGCGGAAGCCATTTTGAACTTGCGCTTGAAGAGCCTGTCGAAACTTGAAGAAGTGGAAATCAAAGCCGAGCACGACAAATTGTCGAAGGAGCGCCGCGAACTGAAGGCGCTCTTGAAGTCCGGCGATTTGCAGTGGGAGCGCATCACCGACGAGGTCAAGGCAACCCGCGAACGCTACAGCAAAAAGACCGTGCTTGGCCGCCGCCGCTCGGCGTTTGCCGATGCACCAACCGTTGATGTCGATCTCGATGAAGCGCTGATGGAGCGCGAACCGGTCACGATTATTCTATCGGACAAGGGCTGGGTGCGTACGCTCAAGGGGCACGTCGATGATCTGTCGAAGCTCGAATTCAAGCAGGGGGACGGCCTGAAGCAGGCGGTCAAGGCGCAGACCACCGATAAACTCATACTGTTTGCCACCAACGGTAAGTTCTTTACGCTTGAAGTGGGGCAGTTGCCCGGTGGGCGCGGACATGGAGAGCCGGTGCGCTTGATGGTCGATCTGGAAGAGAACCACGATTTTAGTCAGTGCTTCGTGCACGATACCAACCGCAAGCTGCTGGTGGCATCGACGGCCGGCTATGGCTTCATCGTAGCCGAGGACGAAGTGGTCGCCTCGACCCGCAAGGGCAAGCAAGTTTTGAATGTCAGCGATGGTGAAGAAGCGTGTGCGTGCGTTCCCGTCGAGGGTGACCACGTCGCGACCGTCGGCGAGAACCGCAAGATGCTCATCTTCAGACTCGAAGAAATGAACGAAATGGCTCGCGGCAAAGGCACCATTCTACAGCGCTTCAAGGATGGCGCTCTGTCGGACGTGCGGGTCTTTGCCAAGAAGGAAGGCCTCACATGGCTGGACAGTGCTGGCCGTACCTTCACGTTGCCGTGGAGCGATCTCAAGGAGTGGGTGGGCGAGCGTTCGCAAGCCGGCCGCATCGTGCCAAAGGGCTTCCCGCGTTCCAACAAGTTCGGTCCGGCATTTTAGCCAGACCAACAGATATGAGGGCAAATGGACGAGGACTCGTTGCCCCCGATGGCTGCTTTAGGCTACTGCGAGA
>JBEBJD010000290.1:0-14512 GCA_040080075.1 Hyphomicrobium sp.
CCGGCGCGCGCTACAAGGACGACGATCTGCGTTACGAGCGCGTCATCATCATGACCGACGCCGATGTCGATGGCGCCCACATCGCCTCATTGCTGATTACATTCTTCTACCAGGAAATGCGCGAACTCATTGAAAACGGCCATCTCTACCTTGCCGTGCCGCCGCTCTATAAAATCGCGCACAAGGCCGAAGTCGCCTATGCGCGCGACGAGATCCACCGCGATCTCTTGCTGGGCACGCAATTCAAGGGCCGCACGCCCGACGTCACGCGCTTCAAAGGCTTGGGCGAAATGGATTTCAAGGATTTGAAGTCGACGACGATGGACCCCAAGAACCGCCTTCTCCTGCGTGTCGAGGCTGGCGATGGCGACAAGAGCATCCTGGCGGAGATCGTCAACTCGCTGATGGGCTCGAAGCCTGAAGCCCGCTTCCGCTTCATCCAAGACCGCGCCGCATTTGCCAAGGATCTGGATATTTAGAACGGTGCCGGCGCTGGCGTATCGGGGAGCAAATCCGGGCCATAACCGAAAATGACTTTTTCGTCTGTGGACTGCGGCAACTGCGGCGCTAATCGGCCACAATCTAGCAACCAATCCTAGCTATGGGGTGGCTTGGCTAATGGAGTGGGGCATCGTGAGCCAACACTCGGGCATCGCACATCCTTGGGACATCGCATTACATGACGATCACGGCACAGCAGTTGTTTGCTCAATCGGGTGGCCAATTGAGTGCTGCCGCGACCCTGGCGCTAGCGGCCTATCACTTGTCGGCCCCGGAACAGACCGGCGACGGCATCAACCTCAGCAATGCTGCAGGCAATCAGGCCTTCGCGGATTTGACAGGTTCGCTTCAGTGGCTGACGGATTCCGATCTGCCGGCCCTCATTCCTACAGCCACAGGCAACCCGGATTTTCCATTCGATGGCTTGACAGGCGGTGTTTATACTCACGGCAACGCAGCCGCCATTATCGGGCGCTCGACGGACGCGCTGTTTTTATCGTTCAGAGGCACCAACGATACAGCCGGTGCCGGCGATGTCCTGTTTGGCACTCCCGACAACAATCAGTGGAGCGATCCGGCGGCGCACTATGCTGAGTTTGCCGATCTGATCGCCGCAGTTGACGCCTATGTGGCCAACGGTACCAATGCCATCACCAAAGTCTACGTTTCGGGGCACAGCCTGGGCGGCGCCATGGCGCAGGAATTCATGCGCACTCATGCGGGTGCACTTTACGAGGCCGTGACATTCGCCAGCATTGGCTCGGATTTGCCCGGCGGGGCAGACCAATCCGATCCGCGCGAAACAAATATTTGGATCAACAACGACATTTCCCGCGTCCGCTTCGCCGTCACGCACGAGGACGTGGGCGACAACAACTTCGTCGATAGCGGTCTTGGATTTTTCAGCGCCGGTTCTATTCACGACATGCGAGTCTATACCAGTTTGTCCCAATTCCTTGATGCCAATGCCGTCCCCCTTTCGGCCATCAATGGTACAGGAGCCTTGGATATAGATAGTCTGATCCTCAGAGTATCGGATTTCCGGCCTGCCGACGGGGTCTACGAATTCGGTGCTGCCAATGACTTTCTGATTGGCACGGGGGACGCCGATATCATCGCCGGAGGTGCTGGAACGGATCGCCTCGAGGGGCGGTCCGGCGCAGACTATTTGAGTGGCGGCGCGGGCGACGATCACCTGCTGGGCGGCCAACAAGCCGACACACTGCGCGGCGGCGCGGGCGGCGACCGTTTCGACTTCAATTCAGCACGCCACTCGGCCCGCGGCGCATCACACGACACTATTCTCGACATGAACCGCGGCATCGACCACATCGATCTCAAAGACATCGACGCCAAGCTGGGAGCCGGCAATGACGCCTTCCGGTGGATCGGCGCCAAGAAGTTCCATGGCAACGCCGGTGAACTGCACATCGTCAAAAAGAATGGCTACGTTCTGGTCGAAGGCGACATCAACGGCGATGGGCGTGCCGATTTCCAGATTGAAGCCGATCACCTCGGCGCTCTCGGCCGGGGCGACTTCATTTTGTAAGTCCTCGGTGCCTCTTACTGGCCAATCCGGCGCGGCGCCTCGAGGCCAGAAGCCTTGTGCGATGGTAGAGAAGTCTCCGCCATTCATGCCTCTGTCGCTTGGCGGACTTCTCGACTTGAATCACTCGAGAATCATTCGTTTTCTAGGGTCCCTTTAATCGCAAAGTTCGGCATGAGTGCACCGGAGAATGAGACGATCTTCGCGATCAGGTTATTAGTTTTGCCTCGTATTCATCAATGCCTTAGCGCTAGAGCCCGAGGCTATCAGAACTGCCCCCACCGTATCGCAGCCTGGCTCCCCGTCATGCTATAGTCCGCATGCCCTGCGTCTGATTCTCGGAAAAAATCGGGATGAGGCGGCAACGGGGCAGGGGAAGAAAACAGGGGACTAGGAAAATGAATATCAAAGCACTCACCGCCGAGTTCACCGGCACGTTCATGCTCATGGCATCCGTGCTTGGCGCAGCGTTCTATTCGTTCGGCGCGCCCGCAGGCAGCGCTGGCATTTTGGGAGTAGCGTTCTCAATCGGCCTCACCGTGATGGCTTTGGCGCGTTCGATTGGCCATATCTCTGGCGGACATTATAATCCCGCGGTCACTGTCGGCCTTGTTGTGGCCAATCGTTTCGAAGCCAGCAACGCCCTCGGCTACATCGCCGCTCAGTGCCTCGGCGCCGCCTCGGCATGCGGCGTGTTCTCGCTCATCGGGTCGGGCGTTGGCGGCAATTATGCGGCCCACGGCTTTGGCGATCTGTCGATGTTGAAATCGAGCATGCAGGGCGTGTTTATCATCGAAACCATGCTGACCGCATTCTTCCTCATTGTCATCCTCGGCTCGACTCGCAAGGACTCAAGTCCCGGTTTCGCGCCGCTCTCGATCGGCATGGCGCTGACGGCTATTCACATCATGGCTATCCCGGTTTCCAATGCCTCGGTCAATCCGGCCCGTAGCTTCGCTTCGGCCATCTACGCAGGCGGCGAGCCTTTGTCACAATTGTGGGTATTCTGGGTGGCCCCCATCCTGGGTGCCGTCCTGGGAGCGATGCTCTTTCGCTTCATGTCCGACGAGGAATAGGCGTTTCACGCCAACTTCCAGAATACGGCCTTCAGGCGGTCAGATCACCCGATCTGGCCGCTTTTCTTATCTGTTAAGGCGATGCAGCGTTACATCGCAGGTGCCAAAACGACCCAAAAACCCTGTATTTCCTTGCAAAATGCGGCTGAACGTGTCAGCAAGCCCCCAGCTTGGGCGCAGGGAATTGATTTCATTTAATTCCTTTTTCGACAGCAGATTCAGATTTGGCCCTTTTCAGGCTTGCCAATCTCCCTGCGTTCCGACACCCGCGACATCATCCGCGCTGCGCGATTGCAGCGGCCGGAGCTGCTTGTCCGCGGCCATGAGAGACGCGATTGGAGACATACTTTTTGGAAAACACGACCAGCCAGACCCCTGGCAATGCGACTGCCGAGGCACCTGCACAAGAAATAAAGTTTTCAGATCTCGGAATGAGCGCCAAAGTGCAGGCGGCCATTGACGCCGCCGGATACACTATTCCGACACCAATCCAAGCCGCAGCTATTCCCGTTGCCTTGACCGGACAGGACGTTCTAGGCATCGCACAGACCGGCACAGGTAAGACCGCCTCATTTGTTCTACCAATGATCTGCCGTTTGGAAACAGGCCGCGCCCGCGCCCGCATGCCCCGCTCACTTATTCTGGCACCCACGCGCGAACTCGCCGCTCAGGTGGCCCAGAGCTTCGAAAAATACGGAGTCAATCACAAGCTTGACGTGGCGCTACTGATCGGCGGCGTATCGATGGACGATCAGGTCAAAAAGCTCGACCGCGGGGTCGACGTTTTGATCGCTACACCTGGCCGCCTGCTAGATCATTTCCAGCGCGGCCGTCTCATGCTGATGGGCGTTGAAATTCTAGTCATCGACGAAGCCGATCGCATGCTGGATATGGGCTTCATTCCCGACATCGAGAAGATTTGCAAGCTGCTGCCGCCGCGCCGCCAGACCTTGTTCTTCTCGGCGACCATGCCGCCTGAAATTACGCGGCTAGTCGATCAGTTCCTGAAAAACCCAACGCGCATCGAGGCCACCAAACCGGCCACGACGGCAACGACAATCACGCAGAACTTCCTGTTCTGTCCTCACAGCGAAGATTGGGCCAAGCGCGATATGCTGCGCACGATGTTGCGTGCCGATGGCGTGCGCAACGCAATCATCTTCTGCAACCGCAAAGTCGATGTGGCGATCCTATTGAAATCGATGCTGAAGCATGGCTTCAACGCGGGTGCATTGCACGGCGACATGGATCAGAAGAGCCGCATGGAGACGCTCGACAAGTTCCGTTCAGGCGAGATTAAATTTCTCGCCGCCAGCGACGTGGCTGCGCGCGGCCTCGACATTCCCGACGTCAGCCACGTGTTCAACTATGACCTGCCGCGCGACAGCGACGACTATGTGCATCGCATTGGCCGCACTGGCCGCGCAGGCCGCGAAGGCACGGCGCAATCCATAGTCACTCACGACGATCTGAAGCAATTCAAAGACATCGAAAAGATGCTGGGTGCTGCCGTGACGTGGACGGGAGAGGGCCCGGCGGAGGAAGACTTTGCCTCCGCTGGTAAACGGCGACGTGGAGCGCGGCCTGGTGCACCGGCTCGGGGTGACGCCCGCAATGGCCGTGGGCAAGGTGGCAGGGAAGGCGGTAAGGAGCGGCACGAGCATCGTCCCGCGCCCCGGCCGGCGACGCAGCACACCGCCCCGGCTGATCAAATAGGCGAACCTCAACCACACGGACAGCGCCCGGAACGCAAACCGCGCCATGCCATGCGTGCCGGCGACGGTGACGGTGACGGCGAAGCCGCCAATCTGTCACACGGCCGGCCGGACGCAGCTCCACGCGCTGAACCCCAGCACAACGAGCTTGCGTCCGCAGATCTGCGGCTTGAACAGGACCAGAGACCCGATCGAGGTCCAAAGCCCGAGAGAAGCCCCAGACCTGAGAGACATTCGAGGCCCAACTCCAACCGGCAGCAGGCTCCGCGCGCTCCCGCGACCGCAGCTCCGGGCAACGGTCCTCAGCCTGATTCCGGCTTTGAGCCGCGCGCAGACCGCTCTGACGCGAGGAATGGTCAGCGCCGGGATGCAGCATCGCAGCCGCAGCAGCACAGACAGGCGCCTAAACCGCGTCAGGACCGGCCAGCGGCGGCGTCTCAAAACCCGCGGGCACCGCAGGGCCAGCGCGCGCCAGCAGCAGGGCCGGCATCCGCGTCAGCCGCCTTCGCTGGGGATGTGCCGGCCTTCATGCGCCGCACGTCGCGCCCGGTGAAGTCGGCAAGCGACTGACAAGTGGTTTCAGACTATGAGAAGTTAAGCGCGGGGCCTCAGGTCCCGCGCTTTTTTATTGCATGAACTGGGGCCGAGTTGCGCTTGCGGCTGATGGATGATTTGGCCGTCGCGGCGGCGGCAGCGTTGCGCCCAACAGCAATGGCCCGGCCGGCCCAGGCAAGCAGTTCATCCGTATCGTCAACCAGGCGCTCAGGGGCCTTCCAGTAGCTCTTCAACTGGCCCGGTCCATTCTTCGCTGGATAGGTGAAGGGCCCGAGCCCTTCGGCCACGAACGCCGCTTGCCCAGGCGCATCGGTTTTTAGGTACAATTGATCGTCATCAACGATCGCAAAAATGAGGCCATCGCAGTACACGCCAGCACCGCCAAACATCCGCTTAATAACGATGTGCCCCAGCGGCGCCAGCGCATCTGTTAGCCATTCAACAGTCGCGGCACTGGCGGTCATATCGCAACACCCCATGAGCATGGAATTAAGCGGCTTGAGCCGGAAACGCCCCCGGATGCGGGCCAGAGGGATCTTACCGCGGGCAAACAGTTTATCAGAGATATTCGAGCCGCGAGGGCGCACCCGTCTTCAGAATACGGTTGAGCTGAGCTTGCTAATTCGTCCTGTTTGGGAGCAAATTCAATATCGGAATAGACGCCCATAGAGTCGAATCGAACCCGCCACTGTTTGCGATGCACAACGGAATTCGCGGGCGAATTCAATGTATTTTTGTGGATAAGCCTGCGCTGCAGTAAAGATCATCGGCTCGCGGAAGCGTTAGTCTCCTCACTGTCTTATGAGGAGGAACGCGTCATGGACTTCACGGCGCCCACCCACGACCCGCGGATCAAAACGCGTCTGACACCACGCAGCTCGAACACGTTAGCGATCTTGGAAGACTCCATCGAAGATCTTCAACTCCATCGCCTGGCGGGCGCAGTATTGAGTAAGTCGCCGGCCGATATGGCGGCTCTATCTGAAGCCAACCCGGATCTGTTTTGGGAATGGATTGAGGCGTTCGCACTCAAGAAACGCGAAGCCGATGCGGAGTGCCGTCTGTGGTCCGCGGCCATCGCCTGCCTCGCCACAGCAACAGCCGCAGATGGCGGGCCCACTAAACCTAGGGCCACCGCGGCGGCTGAATAAGATCGGCACCAAAGCGCTCACCAAAGTGACAGGCGCCCCGGCGTGGCGTGGCCTTAGCCCTCCGAGCCGTCGAACCTCGATGGTGTGGCGGGAACTAGGTTGACGCTCTCGCCGCAGCCGCACGAGCTTTTCTGGTTCGGGTTGTTGAACACAAACTGGGCCGACAACTTGTCGGTCTTGAAGTCCATTTCCGTGCCGATGAGGTAGAGGACGGCAGAGGGATCGATAATCACGCGGGCCTTGCCCGATTCCACCACTTCATCGAAGCGTTCGACCTTATCGACGAGGCTCATGGTGTATTCCATGCCCGCGCAGCCGCCCTTCTTGACGCCAACCTTCAATCCTGCAACTGCGGGCTCCTTCCTCATAAGGGCTTCAACCCGCGCGCGCGCGGCGTCAGTCAGCGTCATGACCTGAGGGCGTGGGCGGGGTTTGGATATCGGGGTTGCATCGGTCATTGAGGAAGGTTCCTAAGGTAGCAGATCCCGGTTCAAGGCCGGAGCGCACACAACCAATATAGCGCTGATTTGGGCAAATGCGAGCCGTCCTATATGCGGCTCATCTTGGAGGCCCACCAAAGCCGGGAAATACGGGTTAGTGGCGCGATTTGTGGCGGCTCGAGGAGACTATCCCGGCTGCCGCGAAGGATGGCTTTGGCGTAGGGTCTCACCAAAGCAACCTGCAGAATGGCTGCGAGAGTCCCAGCGTGTGCAAAAGTCAAAGCCTTGCGGGCGCGGCCCAAGTCCCTGATTGCCTGCTCCACCAAAACGTCATTGGCCCGGCTGATGATGGCCCGTGCCTCGCCCCTGGTGACGTGCCGCGGATCTCCCTTTGAGGCAATCGACTTCGGCACAGACCATCGCGCCTTGGCGATCAGTTCCGGCAAGCGCAGCGCCATCCGCACCGCCGCATAGGCACGCCCACTGACCTCAAGCACCTGCTCACCGTTGGCTGAGACTTGCTCACCAATGCATAGTGCGGCCAGCTGCATCCCGGCACCTTCGGCATGACCGAGATACGCTGACCAGTCCTCTTCATCACCAAAGGGCTCACCGCCAAGCTCCGTGCACGCAGCGTCCAGCGGCGCCAACACGAGCCTCAGCGGTAAGTCGTGGCGGGCCATCACGCGCACCATTTCGTCAGCGATTGGATTGCCTGACAGACCACCCTCTGCGCCCGCCTCCAGCACATCGCGCCACCACTGCAGTCGAATTTCGCCCAGTGTTGCATCGCTCACACTCAGCGGGATGCGCCGTACTTCGCCTAAATAGGCGGCAATCGTAATAAGATCGTCGCGCACATTTGCGGGTGACAGCAGAGCTGCAATATATCGATCAGGCTCATGGAGACGCGCGTTGCCGAGAATGAAGGCTTGATCGCTCGCGGCATTTGACATGGAGCCAGTTGGCATGTGCCTCACTCCACCGCTATCAAGGCCGCAGCCAGCGGGCGCCCTTCCGCTAACAGCACATTGTAGGTACGTGCGGCCGCGCCGGTATCCATCACCTCTAGCCCGATATTGGCTTCTTTAAAGGCTTGACGAATGCCGGGCGAAGGCGTTGCCAGCTTGCGTCCCACGCCCAAAAGCAAGAAACCAATACGATCACTCTCGGCGAACACGCGTTCAAAATCACTCGCATTGAGATTACTCATTGCGCCAATGCCCCACTCATACAGACCCGAAGGAAGACACAGCAGCGATCCGCGATGGCTCATGCCAGCAAAGCGGAATCCGCCGTTGCCATAGGCCTCAATGGGGACCTGTTGGGGAAAGCTCGCCACATGGGAAGCCATGCCGGTCCTCATTTTCCCAAACTCCCCGTCCGGTTTTTTGGACGCAACAGGGAGGATGGCAAGAACGATCCTGGGGTCAGACCCATTGCGCTGGAAGCATAATCCACCGCGATGCGGGCTGACCCCGAAGGTGACTTAAGCCTTGGCCCCGGCGGGCCGGCCGGGCTTGGTACCGGCATCGCTCCAATCACGTTTGATGCCGAGATAATCGAGAATTGGCGCGGCAATAAAGATCGACGAGTACGTGCCGATGAGAACGCCAAACAGCATCGCGAAGGTGAAGTTGCGAATTACCGCGCCTCCGAGGAAATAGAGCGCCAGAAGCACGGCAATCGTGGTCACGCCGGTCAACACCGTTCGCGACAGCGTTTCGTTGATGGACAGATTGAGAAGCTCGGTCAAATCCATCTTCTTATACTTGCGCAAGTTCTCTCGAATGCGGTCGGCGACAACCACCGAGTCATTGACCGAGTAGCCCAGAATGGTCAGCAGCGCAGCGACCGTCGATAAGTCGAATTCCAGATTGAACAACGAGAAGACACCCGCCGTGACCAGCACGTCATGGGCAAGCGCGATCACAACGCCGGCGGCGAACTGCCATTCGAACCGGAACCACACATACAAGATAATAGCCAGGATCGACGCCAGCACCGCAATAAGACCCGTGCGTCGAAGTTCGCTCGACACTGCAGGTCCCACGACTTCGATGCGGCGTTGCTCGAAGTCCGCGCCCAGCGCTTCGATAACTTTCTTCATGGCCGCCTGTTGTTCGTCGTCGCTGCCGGCTTGCTGTTCCACACGGATCAGAGCATCCGCTGGTGTGCCGAAACTTTGGATCTGCACATCACCCAGGCCCAGACCACCCAGCGTCTGGCGCATGGCGGTGATGTCAGCCGTCCCGGATTTAGCTCTTACTTCGATCAGCGAGCCGCCTTTAAAGTCAACGCCATAGTTAAAGCCCTGCACGGCGATGATGCCAAGAGACAGCGCCATGAATAGCAGCGACAGTCCGAAGCACAACGTCTTGAAGCGCATGAAGGGCAGCCGCGTATTATGCGGGAAGAAATCAATACCCTTGAAATCGGGAACCAAAAACATGTGCGTCGCTACCTTGATTAAGCCGGCGCATGGCCGGCATTAGACTGGAACGTTGATTGTGCGAGAGCGCGGCTTGGCGTCTTTAAGCCAGAGTGAAACCAGCAATCGCGTGATCGTCACAGCTGCGAATACCGACGTCAAAATGCCCAGCGTCAGCGTCACGGCAAAGCCGCGGATAGGACCCGAGCCAAGCCAGAACATAATGATTGCGGCCGCCAACGTTGTCAGCTGACTGTCAACAATAGTGACGAAGGCGCGATTGAACCCCGCATCAATGGCGGCAATCGGCGATTTCTTGGCACGCAACTCTTCGCGAATGCGCTCATAGATCAACACGTTGGCGTCGACCGCCATGGCAATCGTCAGCACGAAGCCGGCGATTCCCGGCAGCGTTAGCGTGGTGCCAACCAACGTCATGAGAGCAGCGACCATGATACCGTGCACGAGAAGGCCGATCACTGCGTAGACACCGAAGGTACCGTAAGCGAGCACCGTCAGAATGGCCGTTGCCAAGAGACCCACGATGCCGGCGGTCTTTCCAGACGCGATACTATCTGCGCCGAGTGATGGCCCAACCGAACGTTCTTCCTTGATCGTAAGCTTTGCTGGCAAAGAGCCTGAGCGCAGCTTGATCGCAAGATCATTGGCGCTCTCGACCGTAAAATTCCCAGTAATTTGTCCCGAGCCGTCGCGAATTGCCGAAATGATACGCGGCGCCGTTACGACCTTATCGTCGAGCACCGCTGCAAATGGCTCGCCGACATGCTTGCTCGTGAATTCTCCAAACTTGAGTGCTCCCGATTGATTGAATCGGAAAGCGATGATGGGTGCATTCGTCTGCTGATCGAAGCTAGGTTGTGCATCGACAAGGTCATCGCCCGCAACAATAACGGATTCACTGATCAGATATTCGCGCGCACTGCCCGGCTCGTCTTCCTTCTCGCTGCTTTGAACGATCTTATAGCCTAGCGGAACATGAGAGGACTTTGCCTCCTCTACCGACGTGTTGGCGTTCACTTCATGGAACGTAAGTTTCGCTGTTTCGCCCACCAGCTTTTTCAGCTTCTCGATATCGGTGAGCCCCGGATACTGAATGAGAATGCGGTCGCGGCCTTGCTGCACAACTGTCGATTCTGATGTACCGAGTCCGTTGATGCGGCGGTTGATCGTATCGATGGACGCGCCGATCGCGCTTTGAACGCGCTCCTGAATACCCTGGCTGGTCGGTTTTAAAGTGAAGACGCCCGGTTCTGAACCCGCGGCCACTTCGATATTGAACCCGCTGTTGCCCAGAATAGCGTTGCCGACCGGCTGGATCAGCTTTCTCAGCTCAACGAGCGCCTTGTCGCTGTCCTCAGGCTTCACCAGACGAACCTGGGCCACATCGCCTTGCACGCCAATTGCTGAAAACCCGATTTTGGCATCGCGCAATTGCTTGCGGGCATCATCCTTGAGAGCCAGCAGCCAGTCCTTCTTGAGTTCGGCGGTATCCATTGCATAAAGAAGATGCGCACCACCTTGCAAGTCAAGACCCAGAGGCATCTGTCGCTTGGGCATGTAGTCAGGCCAGCCAGCCAGCGACTCCTTGGAGACGAAGTTCGGCAAGGCGATCAACAGCCCCAAAAGGCAAGTGCCGATGATCGCAATGATCTTCCAGCGGTCGAAGTGCAACATGGGGGACAGGCCTATTTCAAATGTTCAAGGGTTGGACAACTGTGGCGCGTTCGCGGCCACAGCCAGAAAGCGCGAATAAGGCGCGGTCAGCGCGTCGTGTTGGTGTTGGCGGCTTCCTTGACGGGTTCGCCCTTGGAGCGCACGTCCATCAAGGTCGCCTTGAGCACTCGCACCTTCAAGGTCTCTGAAAGTTCAACTTCGACCTCGTCGGAATTGTCTTGAACCCTCGACACCTTGCCGACGAACCCGCCAGCCGTCACAACGGTGTCGCCGCGGCGCACTTTGTTAACCAGATCTTTGTGTTGTTCGGCCCGTTTTTGCTGCGGGCGAAGAACCAGAAAATAGAAGATGGCCATAAAGGCCAGCATGACGAACATGAAGCTGGTATCGGCTCCAGGTGCACCCGACTGGGCGTAGGCCGGTGAAATGAACATGCGGTATCAAGGTCCTCTGACTTCGAAGTGCGAACGATAAAAGGCGATAAGGCGCGTGCCAGCCGGGATCCCTCCCGCGAGCCGCGCTCCGATCGAATGCGCCGCGACTATAGTGCCCGGCCGCTTCTTTGCAACCCAAACAGCTGGCGCATTAGGGCTGCTGGCGCATTAGGGCTTAAGAGCCGGAGCCGGGGGACCGCCGGCCAGTCAGGCTGCGCCAGATCAGGACGACGCAACCATTTTTGGGCTGATTCCGCCCGACAGGCCCGGATTCAGGGCTATATGGCTCACTGGCTGCAACCCACAACCGGAAACGCCATGGCCCGAACGAAGCGCTTAGTTGAATTTGCCGTACGTATCGCCGAAGCCCTGGAAAGGCTGGCCCCGGCGGCACTCCCGCCCCCCGATTTCGACTGTGCCGAAGCATTTGTCTGGCAGGCCGGCCCTGAGGCATTCTGGCCGGTATCGCATGTCAGCCGGGTGGCAATCGGCCTCCTCAAAGGTATTGATGGACCGGCGCAGCAACTGCTCGAAAACACCAGGCGCTTCGCCCGCGGACTGCCCGCCAACAACGCGCTTCTTTGGGGCGCACGCGGCATGGGCAAATCGAGCCTCGTCAAGGCCGCGCACGGTGAAACGCCCGGGCTAAAGCTGATCGAAATCCACCGCGAAGATATCGCCTCGCTGCCGGGGTGCCTTGCGCACCTCAAAGCTGCACCGCATCGCTTTATTGTGTTTTGTGACGACCTGTCTTTCGACAACGACGACACCAGTTACAAATCACTGAAGGCCGTGCTCGAAGGCGGCATCGAGGGGCGGCCGAACAATGTGCTGTTCTACGCCACCTCAAACCGCCGCCATCTGATGCCGCGCGATATGTTGGAGAACGAGCGTTCGACCGCGATCAATCCATCAGAGGCCGTCGAAGAAAAGGTCTCCCTCTCAGATCGCTTCGGGTTGTGGCTCGGCTTTCACAACTGCAGTCAGGATGAGTATCTCGGCATGGTTGAGGCCTATGCGGCGCATTACGGGCTAACGGCCGGTGCGGAGCACTTACGCAGCGAAGCCCTCGAATGGAGCATGACGCGCGGGGCACGTTCTGGCCGCGTTGCCTGGCAATTCATTCAGGATTTAGCGGGACGGCTGGGGCAGCGGCTAGATGAACCAGCGGAAAAAGACGCGCCATAAGAGCTACAGCAAATAAATAGGACCGCAGCTGCCTGCGGTCCCAAAACTAAGGCAGCAGATGCTTGGCACGGCTCAAATTTTTTCCATGAACGGCGCGGGATCAACCGGCTTCTGGCCTTGCCGCACTTCGAAGTGAACCTGCGGTTGATCGACCGAACCCGACTTGCCAGCCTTTGCAATGACCTGGCCTCGCTTCACGCGATCGCCGCGTTTGACCAACAGTTCATCGCTGTGCGCATAGGCCGTTACCCAGCCATTGTCATGACGCACCAGGATCAGATTGCCGTAGCCTTTGAGTTCGCTACCTGCGTAGGCGACCGAGCCCTCTTCGGCGGCATGTATGTCGGTTCCCATGGGGACAGCGAGGTTGACGCCGTCATTGTGCGTGCCATCGGAGCGCTGTCCGAAGCCAGAGATGATCTTGCCTTGTACTGGCCAGCGCAATTTGCCGTTGGCTGCAACCGCAGCAGATCCCGGTAGGACCGCGTTGGCAACGGGTGACGCATCTGTCACCACCGGCGCCGGCGGCAAAGCAACGGCAACACGTTCCCCCGTAACCGGAGCGCCGTTGAGCAGTTTGGGAGCCGCCGACGAATCGGTACCTGCCGGTGTGGAGGTCGCAACGGCATCCCTTACAGCTTCTGCCGGCGGCACAACGGATGCCGAAGCACCATCGGTGCCAGGCATGTGCAGAACCATGCCGGGCTTGACTTTGCGTACATCGGTTATGCCGTTGTAGCGCTGCAGATCTTCTAATTTGATCTTGTGCTGGCGTGCAATGGTGTAGAGCGCATCGCCGGTTTTTACGGTGTAGCTGCCCTTCCAGTCAGCAGGCAAATCGGCGGGCGCAGCAATCGCAACAGCTGCGGAAGCCGGGGTGCGCGTCAAAGGCTTCAACGCCGCGCGGTTGGATGGCAGATGCAGCTTTTGACCGGGCTTCAAGTTGGGACCCTTGAGACCGTTCACCGACATCAGTTCCGATACGGCCACCTGATGGCGCTTTGACAATCTGAATAACGTATCGCCCGGCTGGACCTCGATAACTTCACCCTCGGCTTTTGCGTCCGCGGCGGCTGCCGCTGCGCCTGGACTGGTCTCAATCGCTGCGGGCGCAACATTCGAGCGCGGCGCTTCGAGAGCTGCCGAGGTTGTGGGAGCGGCGGGGCGCTGCACATCGGGCAGTGCGGCCATCTTTACGCCATCGGATTTGACGCCAGCAGCAGGCCGGTTCGAAGCGGGAGGAATATAGGCCCCGCCATCGGTATACTGGCCCACGGGCTGAGACGCCGATGGAGAAACCGGGCTATCGTCACCCAAAAGATTGGAGCGCGTGCGAACGGGCTCGGAGGGCGTTGGAATCGACGCCGTCGTCGTCCGGTCGTTCAGTGCATTGTGTCCGAAATCGAAGCGTGCCACGTCGGCGCTGCAACCGCCCAGAGCGGCGGCACATCCGGCCAAAAGGCCCAGACCTGCACGGCTTTTCAAACGGCCCGTGAACCGCAATGGATTACGCATAAACACATTAGTACCCATGATACGCACCTCACTACCCACACTCGATTAACCTTTAACCGGTTAAGAGGCCGTTAATGGCTAAGCAGGCATTTCCCACACGGATCGTCCGGAACATTAAGAACCAGCTCGCTCGCCGGCTCGTCTCAGCACGCAATACAACAGGCAAAACCGGAGCCCACTGCGGCATCCGGCGGTTTATGTGTAAAGAGCGATTGTGCGGGGATGTGGGAGGAATTGCGGAGTAATTAGGTCAAATGCGCCGGGC
>JBEBJD010000090.1:0-3236 GCA_040080075.1 Hyphomicrobium sp.
CAATTGAGCCAGCCGCGACTTGACGCTCTGCGCGCTGCCCGCCTCAACCAAATCGGCAACCGCATCTTCGTATTTGCGAATGTCAGCGCGGGCGACCCCCATGGCTTCGGCGCGGATTATCTCGCCTTGGTTCATCGGAATGCCACCGGCGATCTGGGCGGAGTACTCAGCAAATGCTGCGATCAAAATGAGCTGTTCGAATTCGCCGAATTTGCCCTCTCCCTTAAGCTCCTTCGCCCAATGGTGCATCTGGCGCAGGCCCTCGACCGCGGTCGCCAGCCACGCCAGCCCGTGGGCCGCGTGCTGGGCCTGATCGACACCGCCCAATTCCTGAATCTTGATGCGAACGCCGGCCTTGGCGTGACCCAGGACACGTTCGGCGGCGTCGACGGCTTCGCCCGCGCAGACAATGAGACGATCCGGACCCCCAGACAACAGATCCGTTCCAGCCTTCAGCGGCGCGATCGACATCGGAATTTCTCCTTAAGCTTTCGGAACTTCATGGGATTTGCATGTAACTACGCGGGCAAGTCCGGATTGGCTTTCTTCCAGACCGTGGCGCACTGCATTTTTCGCGCAACTTAAAGGGCTTGCGCATCAACACAATCAGCTTCTTGGCGGGCCCAGCCGCGACATGCGGGCGCGGGCAACTGTCGCCGCCTCACCCCCCGTTGAGCGCCTTGATAAACCGGTTGACCGCAGGTTTGTTGTCAGGCGCCGCCGGGCTGGCGTCTGCCGCACCGGGCCGCGCTTTTGGTCCGCCAGAATGACGGACGATTTCAACGCTGGCCTCCTCAATACCACCTAGAAACGACGCGCCCGCGTCCACGGGCTGGTCACGAACCGGCCGGGCCGGCTGGCGGGCACGCTGAGGAATTGAATCATTATTGGACGGGTAAGCCGTAGTCTGTCGTTGAACCGATTGAGACGTTTCTTGTCTAGCCGGTGCAGCGGGGCAACGTTGAACAATTTTGACCTCGGCTTCCAATTGACCAGTAAGATCAATTTGGCGGTCAAAGGACGCAACTTCGCTCAATACTGGCTCAGCCTCCAGGTCCGGCTTTGTGACAGCTTCGGCCTCGTTTGCCATGGCCCGACTATGTGAAATCGCCGAAGGCGGTGAGGCTTCGGCTCCATGAGACAGACGTGGGCCTTTTGCGCGGCGCGCCCTGATCATTTCCAACCATTTATTGGCATGTTCTGAATCGTCTTCATGGGCGACCACGGCCCCATCCTTCGACGGCGTGCGCACCAGCCCTGCCGACTGCCGGTCCAACCGCTGGAGCCGCTCTTCGAGAGTTTCAGATCCCGTCAGACCGGCGTCGTCGTCCCCGTCCTTTGCAGCACCGTCAATGACTCGGGTGGTACCGCTACTCTCTGAAGCAGACCGCACGACGATACTGACCTCGGCCTCAAACTCTTGATCCCAGAGATCATCTTGGACTACGACCGCCGCAACTTCACTCTCGCGAGCCTCAATGCCAGACTGGAATAGGGGATCACATCCGGTTAGGCTGGGCCCGGGCAAATCGTCGTGTGCAAACCCAGTTCGGCCATCATCCTCGGCAGCTGACGACACGTCTGCCGCAGCATCGCCAGACTGGACGTCTACGCTGGTGACGATTGACGGATCGCCGGACGGTGGAAGAGATTCTGTGGCTCCTGGCTCATAGGTTTCTGGCTCAGTGCCGGCAGGTTCAAAGGCTACGGCGGGCAAAATACTCGCCAAGATGTTCTGTGATGCCGCCGCCACCACATCGGGTGCCGGCGGAGCGGCATTGGCGGACGGCCCGGCTGAACCGGGCTTTTCGTGTGCGTCGACGATCACAGTATGAGTGCCGGGGTCTATGGCTCTAGCAGCGGCCGCTGCGGGCGCCTCAACAGGCGAGGGCAGTGCCGCGATACGCGCCGCAATACTTTCCCGTCGTGGCTCGAAAGAACCAAACTCAGCGCGCAGTCCAGCCGGAGGCGGCGGAAGATGCGCCGCTCCTGATGTGGCGAGGGCGGGCGCAGGCACGAACTCGGTAATGGAGGCGCGCGCAGAACCCTCATGAGCGGGCTGGTTTGCGGACTGCCAGACCACCGCAACGGCGCGTTCTAGTTCCCTACTTAGTCGATAGGCCGGATTTGCCAAAAGCGCGGCCACCAACTCATCGCGCCGTGCCATCCAAGCGGGGGCGGCAATGCCTCCAGACGCTTCACCCACTGATTCTAGTGCCGCCAAAGCCCGCCAATTGTCATCATCTTCGAGCACGCGGTGCAGCTCGTTGATCGAGAGCTGAAGGGCCGTTCGCTGCTGCGCCAGAATGATATCGATCATCGATCTCACAAGTTGCCCTCATCACCAGCATCTCTGGCACCCATGCTCATCACCCAAGCCCATCGCTCAAGCATGGCGCGGATGGCAGCTGGCCGGCAAATAAACGAAACGCACCCGCTACGCCTTTGATAATCTACTATACGGCGAAAGTTTGAGCGCGTCCCGCACTTGGAAAGTTGCCATCAAAATTCGAAAAAGGTGGCGCTGGATCGGGGATTTACGGCTATTGACCGGACAACGCGGCATCAGGACGATGGACCCAGCGACGCCCCGGGTTTAGGCTTTGAGATGTCCCGCCGCACCAGTAAACGTCAGCCAAACAAAGCTCCAGATGCGCAAACGCACAATTCTCCAATCGATCTATCGCCTTTACGAACATTCTGGCTTCTCGCTGGCCGGGTCCGTCGCGTTTTCGTTTGTTGTCTCCCTGTTCCCGTTTTGCATTTTTGTTGGCGCGCTGTCGGGCGTCTTTGGGGGCCGCGACCTTGCGGCCCAAGCTGTGGCCCAGCTTTTTCAGATCTTGCCCCCGGCGGTGGCCCAAGCCCTGGTTCCGCAAGTCGATGCTATTATGGGGCAAAGCCGCATCGATCTACTGACGCTGAGCGCGTTCCTGGCCCTCTTCTTTGCGACCAGCGCTATCGAGACCATGCGCACGGCCTTGAACAGCGCTTACCGGGTCATCGAAACGCGCCCCTATCCGCTGTGCCTCATCATTTCAATGCTCTTCGTTTTTGTCAGTGCCGCGTCTATGCTGGTGCTGACGTGGTTCGTGGTCGTTGGCCCCGGAATTGCCGCACGTTTCGAGCCCGATTGGGCCAAGTCGCTGTTCGACAAAACATGGATGTCAACGGCATGGCGTTACACTCTGTCGGGTTCCGTGATTGCGGCACAGCTGTTCGCTTTTCATATTTGGCTG
>JBEBJD010000246.1:0-3232 GCA_040080075.1 Hyphomicrobium sp.
GGACTGGGAATGGCTGCTGCGCTACACGGCTTCGGGCGGACGAATCTTGCTGCTCGATGATCTGCTCAGTCATGTCTATAACCGGCGTGGCCGCCTCGCGCGGCAGACTTGGGATGCAGCCGGGGGCTTTATTGCAAAGCGGGACCAACTCTATCCAGATGTGGCGGCCGCCATGCGACGCGACGCCAATTTCTCGATTTGGAGCCAGGTGGCGGGTACTGCCTACTATGCTGGCGACCCAAGGATCTTTGCCGCTGCCACCTTGAAAGCGATGCGCGAAGACCCACTGCGGGTCCTGCGCAGTGGCGCTCGGTTTCTCCTCGGCCGTTCGGCGCAATCGATGTCAGAAGCGCAGTAATTCTGGGGACTTGCGGGTTCAGCCCGTCACATTGCCAATTTGCGAGGCCCAAATCCCTGAAAATGGCATTGGGAACCAGCCCAGGGCCCCGCACTGCCGCATTGCAAGGCGTCTAGACAGTTGCTAGGAGTCGCGCGGCTTGAACAGCCGCGGGGCTACCTGCCGGGCAGGTGGTGAGCGGCTTTGCGTGTTGACGGACACGGAACAAAACGCCGTTGGATACGCTGCATCCTGCGCTGCGCCGGGTTTGTGCTGATGTTTGTTGCCTGGCTGGTGGAATTCAATGCAGAGAGAGCCTTGGCCGGCGTCTAAGTGGTGCGGTCATCGGTTAGCTCATCTTTAGGTTGGCGGGAGATTAAATGCACATTCGTCATAAGAAGGAATGCAGGGTTTGTAAGTCCCCCGCGCTCACGACCGTAATCGATCTTCAGCCCCAGCATTTGCAGGGCTCGTTTGTAAAGCCGGACATGCCCACGCCGCCGTTGCGCAAACTGCCGACGCAACTCGTGCGCTGCGACGTTTCGGCCAAGGATGGTGCGTGCGGCCTGCTGCAACTGGCGCATTCGATTCCAGCGGAAATCCTCTACGCGAACTACTGGTACCGGTCAGGCACGAACCAGACGATGCGCGATCACTTGCGCAGCATCGTCGATGCGGCGCTGGCCATCGTGGGCCGCCAGCCCAAACGGGCCATGGACATTGGCTGCAACGACGGCACACTCCTGAATTGCTACCCCAGCACGGTCGAGAGATGGGGTTTTGACCCCTCGGACATCGCTCAAGAGGTCAAACCGCCGATTAATGTGGTCGGCACGGTGTTTCCCAGTTCGCAAGGCCGGGCGCGCATTGGCGACGCCAAATTCGACGTCATCACGTCGATCGCCATGTTCTATGATTTGGAAGATCCGATAGAGTTTGCCAGCAACATCAAGAGCTATCTGTCCGACACCGGCATCTGGATTGTCGAGATGTCGTACATGCCCTTGATGCTTAAGATGAACTCGTTCGACACGATTTGTCACGAGCATCTTGAATATTACAGCCTCGAAGTGATGCAGCACATCGCGCGGGCAGCGGGCTTGCGCATGTTCAAGGTCGAACTCAATGCCATCAATGGCGGTTCTCTGCGCTGCTATCTGTGCCGCGAAGATTGTATCAAATACGATGACCGGGCGTCCTCGGCTTATATCAGCCGCTTGCAGATGATGGAATTCGAGGCGTTGCTCGATACGGATGCACCCTATGCGGCGTTCCAGGAACGTATTGAGCGCTTGCGCGATGAGATGTCAGCCTTGATGGACAAAATCCGTGCCCGTGGAGAAACGGTTCACGTCTATGGCGCCTCGACCAAGGGCAACGTGCTGCTGCAATGGTATAATATCGATCACTTCAAAGTGCCCTATGCCGCCGATCGCAACCCGCAGAAGTCGGGGGCGACGACACTAGGCACCAACATCAAGATCATTTCCGAAGAAGAATCCCGGGCCATGAAGCCGGATTATTATCTGGTTCTGCCCTGGCATTTCCGCAAGGAGTTCATCGCACGCGAGGCCGATACCATCCGTGCCGGCACCAAGATGCTGTTCCCGCTGCCCGAGATTGATGTCGTGGACGCCAGCAATTTGGACGAGAAGCTCAAGGCTGCTGAGATGACCCCGGCTTACCTCGAGCAACTGCTCGGGTTGTAAGCGGTCGTAACAGGAGCCCCGCCTCATGCAGCGCGCTCTTGTCATCGGCGTCAACGGGCAGGACGGGTCTTATCTGGCGGAGCATCTGCTGGAGCAAGGGTATGATGTGACGGGAGCTGGGCGCCAGCCTGCCTCCCGGTATGTCAAGGATCACCCGGCCTTCCGGTATGCCGGTTTGGATCTGACGCAGCCTGGCGCCTTGCTGGCCTTGTTGCGCGCGTATCACCCTGACCATATCTATCATGTGGCGGCCATTCATGGTGCGGCTGGCTTTGTCTATGAAGACAAATGGCAGGACGCGCTGGCGGTTAACCTCGGATCGGTGCACATCTGCCTCGAGTACATGCGCCTCGAAGCGCCCAAGGCGCGGCTTTTGTATGCCAGTTCTCTCAAAGCTTTTGGAGCGCTGCCGCCAGAAACCGTCAGTGAACAATCGCCGCGGCGCTCGACGTGCCTCTATTCAATTACAAAAAACGCCGCCAACGATCTCATCGGCTACTACCGCGTACAGCACGGAGCGCGCGCCACGGTCTTGTATCTGTTCAATCACGAATCTCCGCGCCGGCCGGGGCATTTTGTGCTGCCCAGAATCGTTCAATTGCTGGCCGACTCGATGGGTGGCAAGAAGCCTGCGGGCAGTCTGAGATCGTTGGATTTTGTATGCGACTGGGGCAGCAGTGCCGAATATATGGCGCTGGGCAAAGCCCTGCTCGAAGACGAGCGCAACCAGGACTATGTGATGGCGACGGGGCGCACGTGGCGTGGCGAGGAATTTGCCCAGGCGTTGTTTGAGCGGGCTGGCCTCGATTGGCGCCAGCACGTTACGCTGGAGCAGGTAACGGCGGCTGCCACCGCAGCTAATTACCGGGCTGATATCACGCGCCTGATTGACGTGATTGGCCACGGACCCCGCCAAAGCGCAATCGATGTCGCCGCCTGGATCTTGCGCGAAAATCACGGTCTAGAAATCTGAACCTGCAGTGGGAGATTGGCCGGCCTTATGACACGCATTCTGCTCGGACAGCTAGGGTCGAACGGCGACTGCCTTTATGCAACGACCATCGCCCGTCAGATCAAGAAGGATTTTCCAGGCTGCCATTTGACGTGGGCCATATCGAGCCTGTGCACGCGCGTGCTCGACAACAATCCGGATGTCGATGAGGTATGGGAAGTACCGGTACAGTCG
>JBEBJD010000099.1:0-3230 GCA_040080075.1 Hyphomicrobium sp.
CGCATGCCTGTGGCTCTAAGCTTGGCGGTGACGCTGCCATTGGCGGCGGTCATCGTGTTTGGCGGGTCTGGCACCCTCCAGGCCGCAGTTTCGAGCCTGCCCCAACCACTTTCCGGCGCTTATCGCTCGGTCGAAGACTATGTTCTGCGCTCAATGGCGACGGAAAAGAACGGTTTGGTGTGGATCGAGGTCAGCGATCCCCGTTCGCGCAAGACCGATAAATTGCCTGCTCCCAGGCGTTAGCCTATAAGCCCGCTCCCGATGTTGGTTGCGCGCGATGCCTCCGCGTCAAATCTTCCCTTATGACTGCTAGTCACACGAGCCCGCCCATCCATGAGCCTGCCCAATGACAAACTCGACAAACTCGTGGAACGCTGGGAAACAATCCAGGCCGAACTGAACCAGGGCGTTGCCCAGGCGGTCTATGCCAAATTGACCAAGGAATTTGCCGATCTTGGTCCCATCGTCACGGCTATCCGGGCCCATACTGCCATGGAGGCCGAAGTTGCCGGTCTTGATGCCATGCTTGCCGATCCCACTTCTGACGGCGAGATGATTGAGATGGCACGCGATGAACTCGATGCCTTGAAACCACGATTGGAGGCCAGTGAGCAAGCACTCAAAGTCTTACTGCTGCCAAAAGATTCGGCCGACGAACGTAGCGCCATCTTGGAAGTGCGAGCGGGTACCGGAGGCGATGAAGCCGCCCTTTTTGCTGCCGATTTATTCCGCATGTACACGCGCTTTGCCGATCTCAAGGGCTGGAAGGTCGATATCATTTCCATTTCCGAAAACGATTTAGGCGGTTACCGCGAAATCGTCGCCTCGGTGACTGGGGCAGGTGTGTTTGCTAAGTTGAAATACGAAAGCGGTGTGCATCGCGTGCAGCGTATTCCGGCAACGGAAAGCGGCGGGCGCATTCACACTTCGGCGGCCACCGTCGCCGTCCTTCCGGAGGCAGAGGAAGTCGACATCGACATCCGCCAGGAGGATATACGCGTCGACCGGATGCGGGCTGGGGGAGCAGGCGGCCAGCACGTCAACAAGACCGAAAGCGCTATTCGAATTACCCATCTTCCAACTGGAATTATGGTCGTTTCGGCTGAAAAATCGCAGCATCAAAACCTTAGGCTAGCGATGCAGGTTCTGCGCTCACGGCTCTATGAATTCGAGCGCGAGAAGGTTGATAGCGAGCGCTCCGAGGCTCGCAAATCGCAGGTTGGCTCTGGCGACCGCTCGCAACGCATCCGGACGTATAATTACCCCCAAGGCCGTGTCACCGATCATCGCATCAACCTGACGCTTCACAATATCGACCGGGTGATGCAAGGCGAGGGGCTGGACGAAATCGTGAGCCAATTGATCACCGAAGATCAAGCGAGCCAGCTAGCCGCGCTTGAAAATCATGGCTGAGATTACCCATCCCCTTTCCTACGATGGCGTGACCGCGATGGAAGCGGTGCGGATCATGGCCCGCGCGCTGTCGGCTGCCGGGATTGACTCGCCAGCGGCCGATGCCCGCCTGCTTGTACCAGCCGCGCTCGGCCTCACAAAGAGTGACCTCATCGTGCATCCGCAGCGGCCGCTGACACGCGAAGAGGCGAGCCGGCTGGAGCAATTCCAACTGCGCCGCTGCGGGTACGAGCCCGTGTCGCGCATCTTGGGTGAGCGCGAATTTTTTGGGCGTATGTTCGAAATCACACCTGACACGCTTGATCCCCGGCCCGACAGCGAAACGCTTATTGAGGCAGCTTTGGAACTGGTTCGTGAACGCGCGCCTCAGGACTCGCCGGTACGAATTCTCGATATTGGAACGGGGACAGGGTGTCTGCTTTTGACGTTACTGGCGGAGCTTCCTGGAGCTACCGGAGTTGGTACCGATCTTAGTGCAGCTGCGCTTAGTGTGGCGGCGCACAATGCCATGCGCCACGGACTGTCGGGCCGCGTGCGATGGTCTCAACTGCGTTCGTTCAATGGCCTTTGTGACCCCTTTGATCTGATCATTAGTAATCCGCCCTATATCCCGTCATCAGACCTGGAGACCCTTGAGCCTGAGGTGCGGCTTTTTGATCCGGCATTGGCGCTCGATGGCGGTGTGGATGGCCTGCAGATCTACCGTGAGATTGCTGGCGGTTTGGCGTTGGCACCGGCGTTTGCTGCCGCCCTGTTTGAAGTAGGTGCCGGCCAAGCCGCCGACGTTGAAGACATATTGCGCGCCCAATTGGGTCCAAAAGTGCATAGGGTGCGCAGTTGGATAGATTTGGGTGGTCACACTCGCTGTGTGGCGGTTGTGACACAATGATAACCCTGTGCAGAAAAAGCCTTGGACGGGAATCGGTTCCAGAGTAATATAGTTAGGAGAGCAGCGCTGATAACGCGCGTGTCGCTGTGGTATCCGGCCCTAGAGGGTAGAGGATCCGGCGCTTGGTTTAAACCTCAATATTGGAACAGACGGTGTCCTCCGGATTTGGATGGAAGCGTTTGGGGCAGTAAGGCAATTGCAGCCGCAGCATTGAGAGTTTGGGACGAAAGTCTTGAGCAATACATGGCCGGGTGGGGAGCGGGTCAAACCGCTAACGGTCTTGAGGGGCTTAATATTCGTCGTCTGGGAACGCATTGCATTTGGTGCCCGGTTAGGGACAGCCCAGGTATTGGGGTCTCTGGAGTTGGTCACCTAGGTATGCGGACTCAAATTGCATCTTTGTGAGTTACCGGTCTGTCCAGGCGACCCGTCTGGATAGGCAGCAGACCGGCTCAAGGTGCAGGTTGGGTTACTGATCAGTCCCGTCCGCAAGGACAACGAGAGGGGCCCCTGAGCAAAGGCTCAGTGTTCCTTTGGTTGAATGGCGGCGTGTCGTGCGACAGCAAGCGGACTGGGCCGGCCATGGCAGGCGCCAGTGCAAGCAAATAATTCTAGAAGTAATGTTCAACGACCGAGAATGGAGCCCATGAGGCAGGGACAACAGCACCGTAGAGGCCGCGGCCGCAATAATAACAATGGCGGCGGTAGCCATCATCAGGGCCAGAATAACAATAACAACCGCAAGGGTCAGAACCCGTTGACGCGGAGTTTTGAAAGCAACGGACCGGATGTAAAAATTCGCGGTACGCCAGCCCATGTCGCGGAAAAGTACGTGGCGCTTGCGCGCGATGCTCATGCCGTTGGTGACCCGGTTTTGGCTGAAAATTATTTGCAGCATGCCGAGCACTACAACCGCATCATCCTGGCT
>JBEBJD010000256.1:0-3206 GCA_040080075.1 Hyphomicrobium sp.
TGTCCGTTGTGCCCCCTGCCATGGCGCGAGACTTACTTGGCAGCACTGCGCGGGCCTTTGTTGTCCCGTTGGATGATGGCGCCGGCCGATGGCTGTAGTGTGATTGGAAAACTGCGGATGATCAGCGCTTACCCAGAATTCTGGCACGTTGTGCAACTTGCCGTGGCAATCTCTGGCGTGGCGCTGTGGTTCACATGGGCGCCTGTCTTGGCCGATGCCAGTATGACACTACTGTGCGACGGGATAACGGCTGTCGTTGAGCAAGCGCAGCGCTGCGTCAAAGTTCAGCAAACATTCAAGGACTGCCCTGAATGTCCAGAAATGGTTGTCATTGCAGCGGGCGTGTTCCTGATGGGTTCACCAGATAGCGAAACTGAGCGGACAGCTTCGGAAGGTCCACTGCATAAAGTGGCGATCGCCAAGCCGCTTGCTGTTGGCAAATATGAGGTGACATTCGCGGAGTGGGACGCCTGTGTTGCCGATGGCGGCTGCGGTCATAAGCCTAGAGATTCAGGATGGGGCCGGGGACGGCGCCCAGTGATCAACATTTCTTGGGACGACGCGACAAAGGAATACATTCCTTGGCTTTCCAAGAAGTCGGGGCAAGTTTACCGGCTGCTCACCGAAGCTGAATGGGAATATTGCGCGCGCGCGGGCTCGGTGGGGCCATTTTCGACTGGCGCAACCATCTCGCCAAACGTGGCAAACTTTGACGGCACCAGTACTTACGGCGGCGGCAAAAAAGGGTCGTATCGCCAGCGAACTGTGGAGGTTGGATCATTTCCGGCAAACGCGTTAGGCTTGCACGACATGCACGGAAACGTCTGGGAATGGGTGCAGGACTGCTATGCAGGAACCTACCATGGCGCGCCGCCAGACGGCCGCTCCGTTGCGGACGCTCCTGATTGTCCGCGGGTGATGCGTGGCGGGTCGTGGATCGACGCGCCGCGCGTGTTGCGTTCGGCCTATCGTAGTCTGGCCCCGTCCAACACCCGTTTCATTTACCGCGGCTTTCGCGTCGCCAGAACATTGCAACAGGACGCAGACGAACGGCCATAGGCAGGATCGCAATATTAGACTTTGGCCAATTTCAAGTCAGTGGGCGGCTTGCTCGTGACCGGCACCGGAACGACTGCCCGGCGGTACAGATGCCATGTCGCGTGTCCAATGACGGGCATGGCGAGAAAGAGACCTAGGAAGGCGGTGATAAGTGAAAGCACCATACAAATTGCGATGAAAATGCACCAGCCGATCATGGCGCGAGGACTGGCAATCACGAGTTTGACGCTCGATACCATGGCCGTGACGAAGTCCACCTCGCGGTCGTAGAGCATGGGAAATGAAATGGCTGAGATTGAGAAGACAGAAAATGCAAGGATGGCACCGGCTGCGTTGCCAAGGATGACAAACATCCATCCGGTTGGAGTTGTAACCAGGTTCTTGAGGCTTTCCGCATTGATCATGGTGAAGTTTGAAGACGCAAACAACACGAACGCTGCGATGTCCATCCAGATCACCAGTGCAAAGCCACTGACGAGCGCCATCCACCGCAGCTCGCGTTTTGACGTTTCGCGCACGGCGCCCAGAACGGCCGCCCAGCTAAGCGGCTTGCCGCGTTCAAGGTGTTCGCTGACCGCGTAAAAGCCGGTCGCGGCAAACGGGGCAATAAGCGCAAAACCCATCGCCAATGGATAGGCGAAGTAGGGCATTCCCAGATGCCACAGTAGTGCGATCATAAGCCAGCCGGCGGCGGCATAGAGGCCGCCCAATACAAGGCCATATTTTGGGGCTTGCCGGAAATCGCGGATGCCCGCGTCGATCGCTTCCACGATGTCGGTTAGCGTAATGGGCCGCAGTTGCGGCGAATCCAATGGCGCGGTCATAAGTCTTTTCCCCTCGCTAACCGGAATTCCGGTGCCTATGAAAAAAGCGGGCTGTCATGAACAATAGCTTTGATCTGGGTCAACTGCGCAGTGTGTTACTCAAAAAAGTTACCGGAGATGGGTGGCAAGGGTGGACTCCGGATTGGCAGTCAACGCCGGACTTGCCAAAACGCCCCAATGCGCTGGCTCATCGGCTGAGAAATTGAGGCCGGACGACTAAAATTTCAGGCGTCCCGCAACTCGCTGCAGGCACCAACTCCCTCATAGCTTCTGGCTATCGAAAGCAAACCCAAACGGCATTTCAACTGTCGCACCCGGGCCAGTACTTTCTCCTCAACCGCAGCGCCTCAATGAGCTGTGGCCCCATAGATGAGAAACAGGAGAACTCCCATGCAGAAGCTGATCATCGCCGCTGTTGCGGCTGTATTGTTCGCTGGCACCTCGCCGGCATTTGCCAAAGAAGACTGTGACGCTGGATTCAAGACCCATATGGGTAAGATGACCATCTATGTCGACAAGATGTCTGGCTATGAACTGGCCGACGCTGTCCGCAAATCACTCGACGCCTATAGTTCTTGCAAGGCCGGCGACGATTTCTCTCCGCACGGCGTTTGGGACAAGATCATTGCCGACATGGCGGCCAAGGCCAAGTAAGCGAGCAACCGTTATGTCAATCGAAGGGCTTCCTGGCCTGTCCGGCTGGGGGGCCTTTCATGATGGTTAGGATGCAGCGCGCCACTTGGCGCCACGCAGCGTCCTCGAGGAGGCTCTATGCGCAGTTCCAGGCCTTTCGCCATTTTGGCATTCGCCGCAAGCCTTTGGTTGTTTGCAGTAGTCAATCAGATAACCGTAACAGCCTTTGCAGGTTCGCGCGCTCAATCTGGTGGTGCCATTCTTTCCAACCTCCCCGCGCATGATAGCGCCGGATATAAGTCGCTGCTCAAGGCCGCAGGAAATCCTGGTGGCGAAGCCCTCGACATGACCAAATCGGAAATGTGGAATGTCGCACCAGAGCATTTGGACGGATTAATTTCTGCTGCCGCAGGGCTCGGCGTGACAGTAACGAGGCTGGACGGCACCTGGAACCGCGCCCTCGCTCCCATGCAATCCATCGAATCGATGCCGGCAAAGCAGCAGCAGATGATGCACGCAACAATGGAGTCAAAGTCCGTGATGGGCATGAGTATGATGGCATTGCCGGACCCGCGTGTACTCGAATATGCTCTGACTAAAGGCATGTCTGCAGCCGGGAAGAATGCAGTCAGCACGCCGCTCGTCATTCCCCTCAATGATACGATTACGATCACGGCGCGCCGCATCAGT
>JBEBJD010000064.1:0-14354 GCA_040080075.1 Hyphomicrobium sp.
AGATACCAGGAAATGGTTTTGGCAAGTCCTGTGTCAAAACTTTCTCTAGCCTGCCAGCCGATCTCGCGTTCGATTTTTGCTGGATCTATGGCGTAACGGTAGTCATGACCGGGCCGGTCGGTAACAAATGTAATGGCGGACGCATGGTCCTTGCCATCGGAGCGAGGGCTCATTGAATCGAGCTGGCCACAGATGGCCCGGACCACACTGAGATTGCTGCGCTCGCTGCGGCCGCCGACGTTGTAACTCTCGCCTGGCTTGCCGCGTACAGCAATATCAACCAGCGCCCGAGCATGATCATCTACAAACAGCCAATCCCGCACATTGGTGCCTTGGCCGTAGACGGGCAACGGCCGTCCCATCAGGGCATTGGTTATGACCAAGGGGATCAATTTCTCGGGGAAGTGGTATGGGCCGTAATTATTGGAGCAGTTTGAGAGGACGGCGGGAAGACCGTAGGTGCGGTGCCAAGCCCGGGCCAAGTGATCAGAAGCCGCCTTGCTGGCTGAGTATGGTGAGCTGGGATCGTAAGGCGTCGTTTCGTTGAAGGCGCCGTCGTCGCCCAGGCTGCCGAATACTTCATCCGTCGAGACGTGCAAGAAGCGGAACCGGTCTTTGCGCTCGCCGGGCAATTTTTCCCAATAGGCCCGGGAGGCCTCGAGTAATGTGTAGGTCCCGGTGATATTGGTTTCGATGAAGGCGGCCGGGCCTGTAATTGAGCGATCGACATGCGACTCTGCTGCCAGATGCAGAATGGCGTCGGGCTGTTCGTGTGCGAGCACCGTGTTGACCCCATCTGCATTACAGATGTCGAGTTTATGAAATGAGTAGGCCGGGTTAGCGGCGATACTGTCCAACGATGCTAGATTGGCCGCATAGGTAAGCTTATCGATATTGACCACCTGGGCACCGCGATCTTTCACTAAATGCCGGCAGACGCTGGAGCCGATAAAGCCCGCTCCGCCCGTGACGAGAACTTTCAATGGTTGTGTCCTATCGATTTTGCGGAAATCGCCCCAACCCTTTGAGAAGGTCGGGCTATATGCGGAGAAGCTATTAGTGTTCGAACCAGGCTTCAAGGTGTCTTGGCCAAAGCGTGCCACATTGGGCTGCCCGGGTGCATGATGTAACCTATGAAACAGCGCGGACCCTGGTCTTGTGGAAAGGCATTTGGCAGCATCCGTTCTCTTTCGTAGCACTGGAAATTCTTGCAGCACTGGACGCCTTCCGGGGTAATGGCGGCTCGCAAGGCAATTCAATTCCTGCCGTTGGCGCAACCTACGCCTGAAGCATGACTGGAATTGCCTTGTGGTACCTCCCGCGGCCGCTTGTTTTGGCTGGCAGACCTATGCATAGCTGTCCAACCTTCTTGGACAGCTGGAGCGGACATAAAGTGCGGGTTGCACGCATATAGAAGGCTGAGATGCCGTGATGGCGCAGGGATACGAACAGCTAGACCTGCACGGTGCGGCCCACGGCTCCCGGGCTCAAGCTCAACGTCAGCTCAGAAGCTGGCTGATGTCGGGAAAACTCGCCTATCGCAATCTTTTCCATGATCGCATGAGTCTTGCCGTCACTCTGACGGGTATTGTCTTTTCCGTGCTGCTGCTATCGGTTCAACTCGGCCTCTATATCGGCTCCGAGCGCATGATTGCCGCCATGCACGATCATTCCAATGCCGATCTGTGGCTCATTCCCGCCGGAACCGAATGTTTTGACGACGCATCGCTGTTGGAAGGGCGCGAGCGCTTCGCGGTTCTTACCGTCAAGGGCGTCAAGAGCGTCGAAGAGCTGATCGCCGGTTACGCTTTGTGGCGGCGCCCCACGGGTGGGTCTGCCGCCGTATTAGTGATCGGCTCTGATCAGAAAGCCGGCACGCTCGTGCCGTGGAATATCGTCGATGGTAACGTCAAAGCCTTGGCCGCTCCTTCGGCCGTGTCGGTCGACCAGACCTACCTCAGCGAGCTTGGCGTTGAAAAGGCCGGTAGTCTTGCCGAGATAAATGGGACCAGAGTATCGGTAGCGGCCGTCAGTCAAGGTATCCGTTCCTTCACCACTGTTCCTTATGTTTTCACCACGCTGGAGCGCGCCCGTTCGCTTATTTTTGCAGGCCCGCAGCAAGCGACATATGCGCTTGTTAAACTAGAACGGGGCGCCAAACTGGAAACCGTCAAGGCAGCCCTTGCCAAACGATTTACCGATCTTGAAGTTCTGACGCACGAGGAGTTCCGCACGCGCGGCCTGGATTACTGGCTGTTTGAGACAGGTGCGGGATCTGCCCTGATTACGGGGGCGTTTATGGGTTTGATCGTGGGCCTCGTCATTGTCGCGCAAACGCTTTATGCAAGCACTAAGGATCATTTGAACGAGTTTGCAACACTTCGCGCGCTGGGCGCGCCGGCAGCATATATCTACAGGGTTATCCTGATGCAGGCCATACTCAGCGCAATTCTCGGCTATTCCATTGGCTTGGCCTTGAGCCTGCTGGCCGTTTGGGCGTCTCAATATTCAAGTCTGTTTATTGTCATGACTCCCGAACTCGCGCTCACGCTATTCGTACTCACCGTCGGCATGTGTATTTTTGCGGCGCTCGGTGCCATTCTCAAAGTCACACGCATAGATCCCGCCAGTGTGTTTAGCCGCTAGAGTGCTTCCGGGAAAAGTGTGAAGCGGTTTTCCCGAAAGAAGCACGGCAAAACAAAGTGCTGGGGCCTGTAAGTGATTCAATCAAGACCGGACAGGCCCTAGCTACATTGCTTGGACACGGCCGCCACGGCGCGCTGGGCGGTTGGAAACTGTTCCATAAATCATTTGAAATTGTGGTGCCTCTGTTTCGTCCGGAACAGGCTGCGCGTGAATTTTAATTCATGGTTTCCTGATCTTGCCTTGCGGTCCTCAGGCACCGTGGCAGGGCGCACGATCCATTCCTTGAGATACTACAGGAGGATTTCATGACCACTGTTTTGTCACGCGACGCACTGCTCGAACATGCGCCTCAGGCGGGAACAGCCCCAGCTTATGACCCGCACCCTCTAAGAGTTTTTGATGATAGCAAGGCCGATCCGGTTGCCGGCCAAGTGCGCTGGAAGGCGTCGAAATCGATCTGGAATTCGGCGATGGCTGTGGCGGCGGTAATTTTGGGCCCGCTCATGTTCACGCCCGGCGCCTTTGCGCTGTTTCTTGTGACTTACCTGGCTGGTCTTTGCCTGGGTCAGAGCCTGGGTATGCACCGTTTGCTCATTCACCGTTCATTTGAATGCCCGCTGTGGCTGGAGAGGTTGTTTGTCTATTTGGGGACAGTTGCGGGTGTTCAGGGTCCGTTTTCTTGGATCCGTAACCATGATTTGCGCGATTGGGCTCAGAACCAGCCCGTCTGCCACCCTTATCTATCGCAGCAAAACACAATAGGACGAGACTATTTCTGGCAGCTTCACTGCGAGCTGGTACTCGATAAACCGCCCCGGATGCAGATCGAACCTCAGGTTGCTAACGACCGCTTCTTTCAGTTCCTAGAGCGTTATTTCTATCTGCAACAGCTTCCGATCGCGATTGTATTCTACGCCCTGGGCGGCTGGCCATGGGTGATCTGGGGTGTCTGCGCTCGTGTCGCGGCAACCGGAACCGGCACTTGGAACATGCTGTACTGGGCCCACAACGATGGGCTGCAGAACTGGCTCGTCAAAGGCGCGGGAATTCAGGGATACAACGTTCCTTACAGTTCCTGGCTGTCGATGGGTGAGTCCTGGCACAATAACCATCATGCCTACCCCCTCTCAGCCCGATTTGGGATGAAGGATGGCGAAACCGACCCCGGCTGGCTGATGCTTAACGTTTTGGCCAAACTCGGTCTTGTTCGCGACCTCCAAACACCCAGTACGTTGCCGCCCGATAAGGTGCTGGTCGCCCTGGACGCAGACACGGCCTCTACGGTGTTGGCCCCCGTACAATTTCCAGCCGCCGGCAAGTCGCACTCTGGCACTGTTAACCACGCAGATGGCCTGCCTCAGATGGCTGCCGGCTGTCCGCATGTTTCGTCACTGTGCGGCGCCGCAACTTGTTCGCGACGTTGTCGTGGAGGTGTCCCCCCCGGAACAGCGAGCCCGCCAGTAATAACCTATTGACCATATCAGGAGCCGCGGTCAGCATAGGCTGATTAGGGCCCATCCGAAATCCAGATCAGTTCATTTTTCAGGAGGCCACTATGAACAAGCCAATCAAGTTCGCCAAGCGATACAGAGAGCCGATTGCAATTGTTGGAATTGGCTGCCGTCTGCCCGGTGGTTCGCATGACGCGAAATCGTTTTATTCGTTCTTAAAGAATAAGGGTTCTGCTATCGGCGAAGTGCCGAAAGACCGTTGGAGCATTGATAGCTTTTATGATGCAGAGCCTGGCGTATCGGGCAAGTCGACCACCAAGTGGGGCGGCTTCATCAACGACCTCTATGGCTTTGATCCTGGCTTCTTCGATATCTCGCCGCGCGAAGTAGAGAGCATGGACCCGCAGCAGAGCGGTCTTTTGCAGGTGGTTTATGAAGCCCTGCAAGACGGCGGCGTGACCATGGAACAGGCGAGCCGCGCTGTCACTGGCGTGTTTGTCGGCATTACCACCTCTGACTTCCGTTCGCTGCGTGAAGGCGAACAGATGATGCCGTCCGCCGATATATATGCCGGCACGGGCACAACACTTTGCATCGCTGCCAACCGCATTTCACACCGGTTCAACCTGCGCGGCCCCAGCATGGCGCTCGATACCGCCTGCTCGTCTTCGATGGTGGCAGTTGATCTGGCATGCCGCAACATCGACGACGGCGTCTGCGATATGGCGATTGCTGCCGGTGCCATGGTCCTGGCCTCGCCTGCTACATTCATCGTTTTTGCCAACTCCAATATGCTTTCGCCAACTGGCCGCATCTCAACTTTCGATGCCAACGCCAATGGTTATGTGCGCGGCGAAGGTTTCGGCGCGGTGGTGTTGAAGCCGCTGTCGCGGGCCTTGGCGGCCGGTGACGACATCTACGGTCTGATCCGTGCCACCCTGGTCAACCAGGACGGGCGCACCCAGACCCTCACCTCGCCCTCGCAAGATGCTCAGATCTCCATGCTGACGTCGCTGTGCGAAAACGCCAGCATCGATCCGGCCCATGTCGGCTATGTCGAATGCCATGGAACGGGAACTCCGACGGGCGATCCGATCGAAGCAGGTGCTGTTGGCCGCGTGTTCGCTAAGTCGCGGCGCACCTCGCCGCTGCTGATCGGCTCGGTCAAGCCGAACGTCGGCCATCTGGAATCGGCAGCTGGTATCACAGGTCTCATCAAGGGCGCCTTAATCGCCAAGCATGGTCTTATTCCGCCCAATATCAACTTCGAAACGCCCAACCCGAAGATTCCCTTCGATGCCCTCAACATCGAAGTTCCGCGTGAAGTGCGCGAGTTGCCCACTCACGGCAAGGGTCAGATGGTTGTCGTCAACTCGTTCGGTTTCGGTGGCACCAATGCGTGCGCCTTGATTGAAGCATGGCGCCCGGCTCGCTTGCCAGCAGACATTTTCAGTTCGCCCAAGGTTGTTTCCACGGCTGCTGCCAAGATTGCGCCTGCAGTCCTGACAAAGCAGGTTGCAGCCGCGGCTTAGGCCACGGCTGTTCTTTCGAATTCGCAGATTGAAGCGCAAGTGGCTCGCGCCCGCGTTCGGCAGATGCGAGTGTGAAAATCTCGAGGAGGTCACCATGTTGTCAGAAAATATTTCACTCGTACCCGTGCCGCTTTCGGCAACATCCGAGGAAACACTCAAAGCCTACGCCAGCGTTTTTGCGCAGAGTTTGGGCAAGGACGCCGCTCTTGACGGCATAGCCTTGCCCGAACTCACCAGTGCAATCGCTCACCGCCGCGATCACTTCAGCCGCCGCGTCGTGTTCATTGCCTCCGATGCGGCCGGACTGAAGGCCAAACTGGAAGCGTTCGTCAGCGGCGAAGTTAGCGCTGAACCCGCTGCCGACGTTCCCGCCAGTGTCATCAGCGGCAACGAGCAAAGCGAACCCAAGATCGCGTTCACCTTTTCAGGTCAGGGTAGCCAGTGGTGGGCTATGGGCCGCGGCCTCCTTGAGAAGGAACCCGTCTACCGCAAGGCCATTGAAGACTTCGATGCCTTGTTTGCCCCGCTCGCGGGCTGGTCGGTGCTTGAAGCCATGTTGGAAGACGAAGCCTCTTCGCAGGTCGACCGCTCGGCCGTGACGCAGCCAACCATTTGCGCTCTTCAGATCGCCTTGGCTGCGCTTTGGCGTCATCGCGGCGTCACGCCTGACATGGTCATCGGCCACAGTCTGGGTGAGGTCGCTGCCGCTCACGTCGCTGGCGCCATCGATCTGGAGACCGCCGTTCGCTATATTCATACCCGCAGCCTCATCGGTGCCAAGGCATCTGGCCAAGGTGCCATGGCGGTGATTGGCTTGCCGGAAGAAGAACTGCTTAGTCTATTGCCAGCCGATGGCAGCATCGAAATTGCGGGCTACAACGCGCCCACCACGCTCACCATTTCGGGCGATGCAGCTGCGATCGAAAGTTTTGTTACCAGCCTCAATGCTGACCGTCCCGAAGTAATGACGCGCCCGGTCAAGACCGATACCGCATGGCACAGCCGGCTCTTGGAGGCAGGCGAAGCCTGGTTCAGGGCCGAAGTCGGTGAGATTGCGTATAAGACGCCATCGATTCCCTTTGTATCCACTGTCACAGGCCGGCCCGAAAGCCGCCTCGACACCGACTACTGGTGGAACAATCTGCGCCAGCCCGTCCGCTATTCCCACGCGGTTGGCACCGCTGCTGCCATTGGTGCCACCATCTTCCTTGAGTTGGCGCCGCATCGCACGCTGGCCGGTCCGACCACACAGAGCGCCAGCGCTGCGGGCTCCAATCCCGCGGTAATCGTATCGCTCAACCGTAAGCACGATGACATGCAGTCCATGGCTGCAGCACTGGGCGAACTCTATGTGCGCGGCGTCGACATCGACTGGAATGCCGTTGCCCCCGGTGCCCGGGCCAATATTGCGTTGCCAAAATATCCTTGGAACAATGCGCGTTATGCCAAGCTGCCCGAAGAGGCAGAAATCTATTTGTTCGATAAGGCCAACCACCCCCTCCTTGGCCGCCGTTTGCTCGGCCCCACGACGGCGTGGCGTTCGGTCGTCAATCTGCGCACCTTCCGCTACATCGCCGATCATCGCCTGCGTGAGGAATGCCTGTTTCCGGCCGCTGGCTACCTCGAAATCATGCTTGCCGCCGGCATGGAAATGTTCGGCAAGGGTCCCATTGAGCTCGAAGGCGTGAAGATTTACGAGGCCATGTTCATCCGCCAGGAGAGCAGTCTCGTGGTGCAAACCGTCTATGAGACAGACCGCTCCATGCTGCGCATCTATTCGCGCGGCGAAGAGAAGGGCGCGGAATGGGTGCTGCGCTCTGAGGCGCGCGTGCGCCAGCGCGAGACCAGCGTGGAAAAGGGTCAGCCCAAGCCGATGCAGAACCCAATCAAGTTCCCCAGGGAATTCTGGTATGCGAACTCCGGCCCGCAAGCCTTCATCGAGTTCGGCCCGATGTTTCAGAGCGTGCAAAGTGTAACGGTCGAGGTCAACGGTTATCGCGCCATCGGCGATCTGTCCATGCCCGCCGACTTGAAGCCGCGCGCCAAGGACTACCTCGCTCACCCCGCCATGCTCGATGCCGGTCTGCAGATGACCGACCATAACATCGCGACGCTTGGCGCAGAAATCGGCTCGTTCAGCTCCGACGGCCGCTTCATCGGCAACACCAACTCGATCCCGACTGGAATCCGCCGCGTGGTGTTTCTGGCTCCGCTGGCAGAGAACATGTCGCTGGAAGTCCGCCACAAGATCAAGGACCATCTGCCGATCGGCAACACCGGTATCTTCCGCGATGCCGAGGGCAATGCCCTGGTCGTCATCGAAGACGTGATGACAAAGCGCGTCCCAATCACGGCTCGTGCCGTCACCGAAGAGGGCGTGGTGACTCCGGACGTTCTGGAGGAGACTTACATCTCCATCAACCTGGGCGCCGACGTCGGGGCGCCGCAAGGCGAAGCCGGGCGTTTTCTCGTTCTCGCCGACAGCCTGGGCCGCACCGATGCGCTGACCGCTGCTCTCAAACAGCGCGGTGCAGTGGTCGAAACGCTCAATCGTGCCGATCTCGCAACCGAAGACCTGGCCGGTGTGCGCGATCTCATCTCAGCGCGGCTTGACGATGGTGCTCCCGTCGCCAGTGTCATCTACGGATGGTCGCTCGACCAGGCCGAGCAGGACGACGGCGTTCCAGCCGGAGACATCTTAGAAGCAGCTGAACGCGACATCATTCCGCTCACGGCGGCCGGACAAGTGTTCGAGGCGCGCAAGGATGATCCGCATCGCACGGCGCTGGTCTTGCTTACCCGTCAGGCGCGCTTTGTGCCCGGCGATTCCGTTATGCCGGTCAGCGGCGTGGTGCAGTCGGCTCTTGTCGGGCTGGCCCGCACTATTCAGACCGAATGCGAGACTACGCCCATCATCCAGATTGATGTGGATGACCACGCGCTAGCCAATCCCGATCTCATCGTCGCCGCCATGTTTGGCGAAAACCGCGAAGGTGAAGTGGTGCTGCGCGAGGGCAAGGCCCTGGCGCCGCGTGTCGAGCGCCGCGAAGTCGAGGACTTGCCTGCCCGCTCCATCGTTATACCCGCGAGCGACACCAAGACCAATTATGTCATCACCATGAAGGCTCCCGGTGTCATCGATGCTGTCGAGCTTCGTGAAACCGACATGCCGGTCATCGGCGATGGCGAGGCGCTTTTGCAGATCAAGGCCGTGGGCTTAAACTTCCGCGATGTCATGGCTGTGACTGGACTTCTACCGGCCGAAGCCGAGCCAGATGCTGCTTATCGCAATCTCGGACTTGAATATGCCGCTGTGGTCACCGCCGTCGGTGCTGGCGTCACCGACGTCAAGCCGGGCGATCGCGTTATGGGTAACTATCGCCGCTGCCTGCAGCGCTTTATCAAGCTGCCTGCCGCGGCACTGTCCAAGGTGCCCGATCACGTCTCGCTGGAAGGTGCTGCCACCGTTCCCACGCCATTCTCGACAGTGCACTATGGCCTCAACCATGTGGCGCGCCTGAAGAAAGGCGAACGCATACTGATCCACGTCGCGACCGGAGGCGTCGGCCTTGCCGCCATCCAAATGGCAAAGCGGGTTGGGGCGGAGATTTTTGCCACGGCGGGCAACGAGGAAAAGCGTGCCTATCTGCGCAGCCTCGGCATTCAGCACGTCATGAGTTCGCGTAATCTCGACTTCGCAGACGAGATCATGAAACTCACCGATGGCCGCGGCGTCGACGTGATCTTGAATTCGCTGCCGGCGGCCTACATCCAGAAGGGACTCGATATCCTGGCGCCCTACGGACGCTTCATCGAAATCGGCAAGCGCGACGTCTACAACGATACGGCCTTCGGGTTGAAGGCGCTGCGCCGTAATGTGCAGCTTGCCGTACTCGATCTAGCCAACCTTGGCTTCGACAAGCCCGAGTATCTCGGTCAGCTCCTATCCGAAGTCGGCGACATGCTGGAAACGGGCGAAATTCAGCCTCTGTTGATGACGGCTTTCCCGGCGTCTCGCATCACCGATGCCTTCCGCTACATGCAGCAGGCAAAGCATATGGGCAAAGTGGTCATCACCTTCGACGAGCCGGAAGTTCGCGTCAAAGTCTCGACCGAACGGGCCTTCAAATTGGACGCCGGCGCGAGTTACCTGGTCACGGGCGGCTCGCGCGGCTTCGGCATCGCGGTTGCTGACTGGCTCGGCCAATCGGGCGCAGGGCGCATTGTGCTGGCTTCGCGGTCGGGCAAGACGGATGCAGAGGAAGCCGGCAAGGTTGACGTGATCATTGCACGCGGCACCGAAGTCGATACCGTGGCTCTCGATATGACCGATACGGCAGCGGTCACCAGCCTGATTGCAACAATGGCTGGCTCGGACAAACCTTTGAAGGGCATTGTCCACGGTGCAGCTGTAATTGAAGATGCGTTCTTACCACAACTCGACGAAGCCCTGATCCACCGCGTCGTGGCCCCGAAAGTGGCCGGCGTTTGGAACTTGCATCAGGGCCTTGCAGCAGCCGGTGCGGACGTTGACTTCCTGGTCTCGTTCTCTTCGACATCGCAGCTTATGGGCTCGCGCGGTCAGGCGAACTATGCGGCAGCCAATGCCTTCCTCGATGCCTTCGCCCATTGGCGGCGTGGGCGCGGCAAGCCGGCCTTCACGGTCGATTGGGGCCCGCTGGGCGGTTCAGGTTTTGTTGCCCGCAACGAGCAGCTCGCAAGCTACATGGCCAGCATGGGCCTGCACTTGGTCAACGACACAGACGCGACCAAGATCATGGAAAAGATGCTGAACACCGACCGCGGCTCGCTGGCCTATACTGCGATCGATTGGCCCAAATTCCGGCGTACCAATGCCGGTATCGAAAAGAACCCGCGACTGGCACCTCTCGTCGCCGGTACCGGAGGCTCAAAGACCCGCGTACGTGCCGAACTACTGGCACTCACGCGTCCCGAATGGCCCGCGCAGATTGCCGGCTTCATCCGTGGCGAAGTGGCCAAGGTTCTCAAGATCGACGCGGATGCCGTACACAACGACCGCCCGCTCTCGGAACTGGGTCTCGACAGCTTGTCGTCATTTGAGTTGAAGTCGATGATCGAGGATGAACTGGCGCTGCAGATGTCGGTCAGCCAATTCCTGCAGGCATCGACGGTCGACAAGCTTGTGATTCTGCTGATTGACATCATCGAAGCGCAAATCGCAGCGGCACAAAACGCCGGCGCGGCCGCGTTAGATGAAACGGCGGGATCAGCCGGCCGCCCCGTGGGCCGCTTTGCTCCATCGGATCGCCAGCAGGGACTGCTCGCCATCGAGTTTGGACGCCTGAGCACCGATGCGGCTCGCGACGCCTTGCGTTCGACGGCCGAGGTTAAAGTCACACCCGGCCTTGAGACTGCGAAGGTCGAAGCGGCGCTTACCGCTCTGGCGGCGCGGCATCCAATGCTGCGGCTGCGGCTCGAGCACCACGGGGACAACTCGGCGCCTTCGCTGATGCTTGGTGAAGCTCCTGCCCTCAATGTGCATGAGACTCGCGACGCCGATGTCGATCGCACCCTCAATGCTGGCGCGGATGAACTGATCCGGGTTCATCTTCTGGGTCCGTCGGCGCCTACCTCGACGCTCGTCGTTCACGCTCACGCTGCGGCTCTTGACCGCGACAGCCTGGCAACCGTGGTTGAAGAACTGGTGGCATTGAGCGTTGGCGCCACGGTGCCAACCGAAGCTACGGACGCAGATGTGTTCGCCGCACTTGCCGGGCGCCGCTACGACACGGAGGCAGCAAGCTCGATCTCGCACCGCGCGTTCTGGACCGAGACCCTGCTTCCTTGGACTCCCGAGTTGAAGCTTGGCGCGCGCCGCCGTCCTGTTGCACTCGCTGGCCTTGGCCGCACTCAGGGCAAGCGCCAGAGCCAAAAGCTCGAGTTTGGGTTGGCTGATATGGGTTCGGTTCCGTCCGCAGAGCGCGAGACCTTACTGCTCACAGCCTTCGGATTGGCGTTGGCCGATATCTCTGGGGCTGCCGGGCTGCTTGTCGAACGGCAAACACCGCGCGGCGCTGCCGAGTCCGGACTTGCCGCTCCGCTGGGTGCTGATCTGCCCGTGCCGTTCCGGATCGAGCCGGGCACAACGGCGACGACGCAGCTTGGCCGCGTGCGCTGGCAGCTGGCCGCCGCAGAGAACCATCGGGCCTTCGATGCTCATTCGATCGAGCGGGTCATGCGCGGGGAATTGCTGAGTGCGGGACAATGCCCGGCCCAGGCCGCGTTCTCCTACACTGCGCCTGGCGTCAAGGGTCCGCTACTGTCGGCAACGGCCACCTACGAGGCTGGTGGCCATCGTATCGAAGGTGGACTGATGCCGGGCACTGGACTGCTCCATGATGCCGTGCTGACTATTGACGACAGCGGGCCAAAGACAGTTGCTGAACTTACCTTTGACACCGACGTTGTCGACGAAGCGACGGCACGCCGGCTTTGTCAAAGCCTGGTCGCGCGGGTCGTTCAACTCGCTGGCCCGGCGCAAACAGCCGGGGCAAACCGCAAGGCCGGCTCGCAGATGTTGCCTGCGGGCTGAGAGCGGGGTACGAGCACTGCGTGCCCGGCCCCCACGTGGGGACCGGGCAAGTACATTAAGACTGCTAGGCTGGGCGCATTTTCCAGCGTAACCAGTGCCAGTGAGAGCGCCGCGCGATGCTTTAATGTCTTATACCGTCGAGCATAAGTCAGAGCTTATGCTCGGCGGTATAAGCGCGCAGGGTTGGTGTGGCGGCTGCGCGCAAGTAAAAAGTGAATACCGGCGCGCGGCCATAACGCCAACCAGTCAAAAATTTCGCGCGCCGGTATTGAGTCAGCGTTCCAATTGCGGAGGAGACTGTTTTGAGCTCGCTCACCCCTGCGCCCGCATCCGCGCCCGTCGCCGTCAAGCGGGTGACCGACTATCCTGCAGGACGTTTCGAACGTGCCGTCTTGAACGAAATTACCGACCCAGCCGCGACGCCGGTATTTCGCCAAAGCTGGACCATCACCCAGGCATTGCGCATATCTAAGCCGATTGATTCAAGCCGGCTGACGACCGCCTTTCGCCAAGTGGTGGCGCGCCACGAAACCCTGCGCTCCAGGTTTGTACGCCGCCCCGAGGGCTGGCGGCTTCTGGTCGAAGATCAGCATCGCACTGGCCCCGTGATCACCGATCTTGGCGACGTCTCGAACGCCGAAATTGCCAACGTGATCGAACGGGCCCGGCATGAAGAATTCGATGTCGAGAGCGGGCCTCTGTTTCGCATCGATCTTTTGAAGTGCGGCAAGCGCGGCGACGTGCTTCTGGTGCGTGCTCATCACCTGGTCACGGATGGTTGGTCGCAGATCCAGGTCTGCGATGAACTCGTGCGCGCGGGCTTTGGTATGCCATTTATAGGCGCCAAGCCGCTGACCTATGGCGCCTACTTGGAGCGCTTCGAGCGCGCCGCGACGCCGGCACTGGAAGCGAAATATGAAGCCTACTGGCGCAGGCTTTTATTGCCGGCACTGCCGATGCCAAACATCGGGCGCGCAGCAAAGGGGCTGGCTCCCAACTGGACGGGGCTAACTCTTGGACCAACGGCAAGGCTGACGAGCGTCATGGATGCTGAGGCGGTTGCTCGCATCCACGCTTTGGCTCGCTCGGAAGGCTGCACCTTGAACAATGTGGTTGGCGCGGCATTCGCCACGATTTTGGCGCACCGCGGCGGCGTTGATGGGGTCTACTTCAACACCCCGTTTGCAGGGCGCGTGCATCCAGATTTGCGCTCGTTCGTGGGCTTTGTCTGCGACTATGTTCCGGTGCGTTGCGATGTGAAGGCGGCCGGATCACTTGCAGCATTGTCGCGCGCGACCGGCGAACAAATGCGCGCTAGTTATCAGCATATGCCGGCCGCTGTGACCAAGTGCGATTCAAACTTCGATGACCTCATCAACAAGTCGGGGGGCCATTTGCGGCAATTCGAGTGCGGGATGCTGATTCCGGAATCGGCTGTGCGGGGATCGCTACTGGCGCCGGTTCTGGATGGCGAACTGGGCCGTGTTATCAAGCTGGGGCCTGTCGAGATAGAGTGGCTGGAGGCTGCGGGCACGCGTGCCGATGCAGCCGAATTCGACTTGCGCATATTGGAACGCAAGGGGGGGCTGGAGCTGATCTTGAATTACGACACCGAAGCCTTTGACGCGGCTGAAGCGAAGGACATTCTTGCCGAAATCGAGTCCCTGCTCAGCGGGTTGCCGGCCTGAGCCAAAGTTAAGTCCAGGGTCTGTCCGGTTTTGATTGATCAGCGGACAGACCCTTGCTCATTGTTTTGCCGTGCCACTATCAGGAAAACCGCTTCACACTTTTCCGGAAGCATTCTAGGGGTGGCGGGCAGGCAGCCAGACCAATGCCAGTCCGGCCACGCATATAAGAAGCACGGCGATCGCGGACAACAGGCGGCTGGCGTCCAAGGCATCGGCAAGGAGCCCCGCCACGATGACGGCAACTGGCGCTGCCCCATAAATCAATGCGCCGGAGATTGATTGAACGTCGGCGCGCAGTACTTTTGGCGGTCTGTCCTGATAGAGCGTGGCGGCAATGGGCGAAACAACGCCGGCCGGCAATCCACTGATGAATCCGGCCGTAATTAGGACGCCCGGGTCTAATCCAACGGCCAGTAACGCCGAGCCCGCAGCAAGCCAGACGAAGGCAACCGCGATAATTGCG
>JBEBJD010000041.1:0-3190 GCA_040080075.1 Hyphomicrobium sp.
GTTCAGATCGCTGCGTAATCGTGGCATGTTCACCCTTCCCGCCATGGCCACCAAGGTGGCCATCCACGGCAAACCTCAACGGGCTCGGTGTTAGCGGCGAAAACGTTCGCTGTCCGCGGGGCCGTCGTCAATTGATCCCCATCGTTCATCGAACAAATCGTGCCACTCTGGGTTCATGTCCTGGATGAGCCGCACCTTCCACGCCCGCTTCCATTTCTTGATTTGTGTTTCGCGAAGGATGGCTTGGTCCATTGTATCGTGCATTTCGAAATATACGAGGGTGTGCACCGCGTATTTCTTCGTGAAGCCTTCGTGCAGGTCCTGCTTGTGCACCGAGACGCGTTCGGCAAGTTCGCTCGTCACGCCGACATACAGTACCCCGCTGGGTGCGCTCGCCATGATGTAGACGCAGGGCTCTTTTGGACTGAAGTCACGCATAGGTTTGAATGTTGGAAGTTGCTGCGATGGCGCGCTTATCTGGAAGAACGAGTTTGGGAAACTTGTCGTGGATGGCCGCCTGCGCGGCCAGGACGGGAATGGGAAAGTGCCGCAAGTGCGATGGTAGACCCGGAGCGTCAATCATCAAACGCAATCGGCACCATTCTACTTAAATGTGACAGCCCAATTCACTCACTCCGGCTCTGTGCCCATATTTTTGACAGCATCCTGAATTTCCTCTACGGTCATGTCGCGCAGGTGCGTGGCGACGGACCAGCAATGGCCGAAGGGGTCAACGATCTGCCCGTAGCGGTCGCCCCAGAACATATCCGCCAGAGGCATAGTCACCTTGGCGCCCGCCGCAACCGCGCGCGCGACGAAGGCATCGGCGTCTTCAACAGACAGATGAAGGGTGACCGGCGAACCCTTGAGGACCAACGGGCCGGCAGAACCATGGGCCGGATATTCATCGACCAGGAAAACGGGTGAGTCCCCTATTCTGATGCAGGCGTGCATGAGCTTGCCGCCGGGGCCGGGCAGGCGCATCATTTCGACGGCGCCGAACGCCGTCTTGTAAAACTCAATGGCATCGGCCGCGCCTGCACACACCAAGTGAGGTGTGACGGTGCGCGTCCCATCAGGCACGGGCTTGACCTTGGCTTTGGGTTTGTTAGCGGGTTTCGTTTTGGGTTTGGTCATGGCGTTGGCTCCTTTCAGTGGCTGCTTGGAGTCACGTGAGGATTGTCAACTTAAGTCAGTTTGCCGTCGTCTAAAAGACGATCTCTGATGCCCTACCCGCCGGGCCACGAATGTCCGTTTCAGCCTATGATCTGCCTTGAGCACAATGGTGTGCCCAGAGAATGGGCATTGATCGGACATGGTCGTGGAGCGCTGGCCATGCCAATCTGTCATCTGTTGTACGCGGCCGCGCGCATTCCTATATGCGACCGGAGCTTGCAATTTTTCCGCCGGAGACACGCCGATGACCAAAATCACGATCAACGGCCGTGACGTTGCCGTCACGTCTGATCCCGATACGCCCCTGTTGTGGGTGGCGCGCGACGAGCTGGGATTGACGGGGGCGAAGTTTGGCTGCGGCGCGGCACAGTGCGGAGCCTGCACCATGTATGCCGATGGCCAGCCGATCCGTTCGTGTATCACTCCGGTATCGAGCGTCGAGGGCCAGAAGATCACGACGCCGGAGGGGTTGTCGGGCAGGGTCGCCGAGGCGGTGCGCGCCGCTTGGCAAAAGCACGACGTTGCCCAGTGCGGCTATTGCCAGTCCGGCCAGATCATGGCGGCGGTCGCGTTGCTTACCCAAAAGCCCGGTGTCGATGATGCCGGGATCGATGAGGCCATGAGCCCCTATCTATGCCGCTGCGCGACGTATGCCCGGATCAGAGTTGCCATTCATTCAGCCGCCGCAGCGATCCGCGCGTAACAAAGGGTATCACAGCCATGTTTACACAACGCATCGATCACCTCCTTGCATCGCCGGCGGCACCCGAACTCAACCGGCGCGGATTTTTGCTGGTGTCAGCGGCTGCGGCTGGTACGGGTTTGGCACTTGGTGTCATGGCGCCGCTTCAGGGTAATCCAGCGCTGGCTGCTGGTGAACCGGGTCCGGCCGTCTTCAATCCGTTCGTGCGCATTACGCCGGATAACAAAGTCATCGTGCTGTCGAAGCACCTCGACAAGGGCCAGGGTACAGCGTCGGGCCTAGCGACACTCGTTGCGGAAGAGCTCGACGCCGATTGGGCACAGATGCGCGCCGAGTTCGCGCCTGCCAACGTGGCGCTTTATCAGAATTTTCTTTTTGGTGTGCAGGGCACCGGCGGCTCGTCGGCTATCGCCAATTCGTTTGAGCAATACCGCACGGCGGGAGCCGCCGCGCGTGCCATGATTGTAGAAGCGGCCGCGGCCAAGTGGGGCGTGATGGCAGATCGCATCTCAGTCTCGAAGGGGGTCGTTTCAGATGGGAAGAACAGCGCGACGCTGGGTGAACTGGCCGAGGCAGCGGCCAAGCGAACCGTGCCGGTTGCACCTAAACTCAAGGATGCGAAAGACTGGATTTATATAGGTAAGTCATTTCCCCGCCTCGATGCGGCCGCCAAAACAACCGCGCAGCCCATCTTTACTCAAGATGTGCAGTTGTCCGGCATGGTAACAGCGGCGCTTGCGCGTGCACCGCGTTTCGGAGCAACGGTCGCGTCGTTCGATGCCGCGGCTGCCAAGAAAATTGCAGGTGTCATTGACGTAATGCAGATCCCGCAGGGCGTGGCCGTACTGGCCACCTCGACGTGGGGTGCGATTACGGGCCGTGATGCATTGAAGGTGACGTGGGACGAGAGCAAGGCCGAGACGCGCGGATCGGACAAACTTATTGCCGAATATAGAGAGCTGGCCGCAACTTCAGGCGCCAGCGTGCGCAAAGATGGCGATGCCGTAGCGGGACTGAAGTCTGCTGTCAAAGTCATCGAGGCCGAATTCGTATTTCCGTTTCTGGCACACGCCCCCATGGAGCCGATGAACTGTGTCATGCAGATGAAAGATGGCGCCGTCACCATCTGGACGGGATCACAACTGCAAACGGTTGATCAGAATATCGCCGCAGCAATCCTGGGGGTGCGGCCTGAAGACGTGAGCATCAACACGCTGTGGGCAGGCGGTTCGTTTGGCCGCCGTGGTGTCTACAATTCAGACTTTGTCGCGGAAACGGCGGAGCTCGTGAAGGCCTACGGCAAGCCTGTTC
>JBEBJD010000199.1:0-14286 GCA_040080075.1 Hyphomicrobium sp.
CGCAGCATAAGTTGAAGGGCGGCGTGCGGCCCATCATCGTCAACGTGATGAATTTCGCGCGCGGCACTGAAGGCGCGCCGGCATTGCTGTCGTTTGATGATGCGCGCACGTTGTTCCATGAATTCGGGCATGGATTGCACGGACTGTTGTCGGATGTCACGTATCCTGGAATTGCAGGCACGAACGTGTCTCGCGATTTCGTCGAACTGCCCTCGCAACTCTTCGAGCATTGGTTGTCGCAGCCGCAAGTTCTCAAGCGATTCGCATTGCATCACCGGACTGGAAAGCCCATTCCCGAAAAAGTCCTGTCGCGATTGAAGGCAGCGCGCAATTTCAATCAGGGCTTTGCCACAGTGGAATTCACCGCATCGGCTTTGATGGATATGGAATTGCACGGTCTGGCACCCGGCGCGGATGCCGGCGTTGGCAAAGCTGAATCAGCGCTGTTGAAACGCATTGGTATGCCGGCTGAGATCTCGATGCGCCATCGCGTTCCGCATTTCCTGCATATCATGGGCGGGTACGCGGCTGGCTACTACAGCTACCTGTGGTCCGAAGTCATGGATGCGGATGCCTTCACTGCCTTCGAGGAAACGGGCAATATCTTCGATCCAAGTACTGCATCAAAACTGAAGGAATTCATTTATTCGGCAGGAAACCGGCGTGATCCGCACGAAGCCTATGTGGCGTTCCGCGGCCGTCCCCCCACCGTTGAAGGACTTCTCAAAAAGCGCGGGCTGATCGAGTAACTGGGCGAGCTTTTCAACCGGCATCCGGCGGCCTACCGGTTCAACCATGCTGCGCCGACGATTGCGCCCGTGCCGGTGGCGCCTTCCTGCAGGATCACGGCACTGTCCTCTGTTTCGGGATCCATGACAGCAGCCAAGGTGAGTTGAACAACCCCTGGCTTGCCGTTCCAAACTCCGATGGGCGTCATGTCCCGGACGACGTTGGAATAGGAGATGGTCTTGCCACTGTTCTCTCCGCGCTTGATCGCCACCTCCGCCGATTTTCTCATGACGACGAGCCAGATGGTGGCTTCCTTAACTTCCGATCCGGCGGCGGGAGCCCCGGTTTCAACAATCACGCTTGAACTTTGTCTGCGGAAAGAGACGGCAACACGGCGGTCTTCCAACAGTTTTGAAGACTTCATGATGGCGCGGTCTACGGCCGCCTGATCCGAGCCAATGACATCGGTTACGCCATTGATCACAGCTTGAGGAGTGTAGAGTGGACCCCGGCCGAATGTCTTCACATAGGCGCGCTGGCGCTCCGTATTCTTGGGTGAAGCGAGCGTGTCCTTCCAGCCGATGTAGTCCCAGTAATCGACAGGGAGGGATAATGCCAAAACGCCCCCGGTTTGGGCGTATGTCTTGAGCAGCGCATCGGCGGGTGGACATGAAGAACAGCCTTGGCTGGTGAACAGCTCAATGATCGCTGATATGGGCCGAGCCGCGGACGCAGCGGGATCAGTTGGCGCATTTTGAGCGGCCGCGGGAAAAATGCTCGCGGCCGTCACGGCTAATACTGCGGCAAGGGTATCAATAACGGGGCAGCGCAAATGCAAGTTCATCATATCCTCAGGCAGGTGGAATGGTTGCCTTTTGGCGCAAGACTACTCTGAGTTTGGGACGAGCGCCAAACCAACTGTACGTTGGCCGCCATGCTTTGGTTTCGGTGTCATGTGCAGGCTGGGCCAAGCGACAATAGCGGAGCGATCTTACACACGTGTCGATCAGTGGCCGCCGTAGGGCGTCAATAGCCCGGCATTCCGGGCGTATTGCGCCCTATTTCCGGGGCCAGGCATAGTCAGGAAAGGTGCAATACGCCCCGGCCGTCCACGCGTTCGCATGGCGCCTTGGCGTAGCCAAGCACCGCTTAGACGCCATGGCGCCGGAGCTATTGCACCCTACTAACTGTTAGCTTGCCTCAGGCGGCCAGATTGCGCAGCACGTAAGGCAATATCCCCCCATGCCTGAAGTATTCGATTTCATCTAGAGTATCGATCCGGCAGACGATGGGCGTGGCGACCTTGTTGCCCTTGGCATCGGTGATCTCGGCAATCATACGCTGGCGTGGTTTTATGTTCGCCAAGCCGCGAATAGTGACGGTCTCATCACCTTTCAGTCCCAGGGACAGCCAGCTCGTGCCATCTTCGAAGACAAACGGCACAATGCCCATGCCGACAAGGTTGGAGCGGTGAATACGCTCATAAGATTGTGCGATCACGGCCTTGACGCCGAGCAGATTGGTGCCCTTGGCGGCCCAATCGCGCGACGAACCATTGCCGTATTCGACTCCGGCGAATACCACCAGCGGCACGCCGTCCTGCGCATAACGCATGGCCGCATCGTAAATCGGCATCTGCTCGCCCGACGGCTGGTGTACTGTGAACCCGCCCTCCTTGACGTTGCCCTTTTCATCTTTGGCCATGTGGTTCTTGATGCGGATATTGGCAAAGGTACCGCGCATCATGACTTCGTGATTGCCGCGCCGGGTACCGTACTGATTGAAATCAGCCGACTTAACGCCATTCTCAATCAGATATTTTCCGGCAGGGCTCGCGGCCTTTATGGAGCCTGCCGGCGAGATGTGGTCTGTCGTGATCTTGTCGCCAAACAGGCCCAAGATTCGCGCGCCCACGATGTCACCGATCACCTTGGGCGTTGGTGAAATGCCGGTGAAGTACGGCGGGTTCTGCACATAGGTGGAGCGGTTGTTCCAGCTATACGTCATGCCTGTTGAGGTCTTGATCGCCTGCCAGGCGGCGTCGCCCTTGAACACATCGGCGTAGCGTTCCACGAACAGCGACCGGGTGATGTTGGCGGCAATGAACGCCTGGATCTCTTTCGAAGAAGGCCAGATGTCCTTCAAGTACACCGGTTTGCCGTCTTTGTCAGTTCCAAGGGGTTCGGCCGTCAGATCGCGCTGCACGCTGCCAGCCAGAGCATAGGCGACGACCAAGGGTGGGGAGGCGAGGTAGTTGGCCTGCACGTCGGGGCTGACGCGGCCCTCGAAATTGCGGTTGCCAGAGAGTACAGCTGCGGCCACCAAACCGTTATCATTGATAGCTGTAGAAATTTCAGGCGCTAAGGGGCCCGAATTGCCAATGCAGGTCGTGCATCCGAATCCGACGACGTTGAAGCCGAGTTTGTTGAGGTAGGTTTGCAGGCCGGCCTTCTCCAAATAGGCGGCGACGACTTGCGAGCCGGGTGCCAGGGAGGTCTTAACCCAGGGCTTTGTGTTGAGGCCCCTTTCGATGGCGTTGCGGGCAAGCAAACCAGCAGCAATCAAAACGCTCGGATTGGAGGTGTTGGTGCAGCTCGTAATGGCGGCGATCACCACATCGCCGTGACCCAAATCGAAGTCCTTCGACTTGACTTTAACGCGCCGGCCTGCCTCGCCGGGTTTATTATATTCGCTCGTCAAAGCGGTTTCGAATCCGGCCTTGATATTGCCTAGCGCGATGCGGCCTTCGGGCCGTTTGGGGCCAGCCATCGAGGGAACCACAGTATTTAGATCGAGTGCGAGTGTATCGGTAAAGACGGGGTCGGCCGATGTGGGCAAACGCATCAGGCCCTGAGCCTTGCTATAGGCTTCAACCAGCGCGACGCGTTCTGGCGAACGGCCAGATATGGTGAGGTAGGCGAGCGTCTCGGCATCGGCTGGGAAGAAGCCGCATGTGGCGCCGTATTCAGGGGCCATGTTGGCAATCGTTGCGCGATCGGCCAGAGTCAGTTCATCCAATCCAGGCCCGTAGAACTCGACGAATTTATTGACGACGCCCTTCTTGCGCAGCATTTCCGTAACCGTCAGCACCAAGTCCGTTGCCGTCACGCCCTCGGACATTTTGTCCGTGAGCTTGAACCCGATGACTTCGGGCAGCATCATCGACTGCGGCTGGCCGAGCATTGCGGCTTCCGCCTCGATGCCGCCGACACCCCAGCCCAGGACGGCCAATCCGTTGACCATGGTGGTGTGACTGTCGGTGCCGACCAGTGTATCGGGATAGGCGACCGTCGTGCCGTCCGGACCTTGCGATGTCCACACCGTTTGCGCCAGGTATTCCAGATTGACCTGGTGGCAGATGCCCGTGCCCGGCGGCACCACACGGAAATTGTCAAAGGCGCCTTGGCCCCATTTCAGAAAGTTATAGCGCTCGATATTGCGTTCATATTCGAGGGCTACGTTCTGCCCCAGTGACTTGGCACTGCCGAATTCATCGACGATAACCGAGTGATCGATCACGAGATCGACGGGCACGAGAGGATTTATTTTGGCGGGATCGCCGCCCAGTTGCGTCATGCCATCGCGCATGGCGGCCAGATCGACGACCGCGGGAACTCCGGTGAAATCCTGCATCAGCACGCGCGCGGGCCTGAAACCGATTTCTTTGCCGGCCTTGCCTTTATCGGTCAGCCATTCCGAGGCGCCCTGAATGTCGGCCTTGGTAACGGTGCGCCCATCTTCATGGCGCAATAGGTTTTCCAGCAGCACTTTCATGGAATAGGGCAGCTTCGAGATACCTTTGAGGCCGTTCTTTTCGGCGTCAGGCAGCGAGTAGTAGGTGTACGTGGCGGCCCCGACTTTGAGGGTCTTCCGGCATTTGAAACTGTCGAGGGAGTTGATGGCCACAATGGTTTTTGACTTTGCGCTCAAGGTCGATCCTCCGAAAAAATCCGAGTTTTGGGTATGGTGCAGCAAAGGGGCTGGACGCGACGGTCCGTCCTTGCCGCCCATCCCGCGCCGCGCCGCCGGAGCGCCGGAGGAGGGAGGGCCCTGGATAGGTCAATCCCCGTTTTGCGCTAGCGAAAGATGAGGTACGCCCGCTAGATTGGGCGCTAGCGCATGTATATAGGGCGCTGCATACAGAGGCCATACACGAAACGGCCCGGTTTTGCGGCAATCCGCCTCTGTCCGAAGCAATGCCCTACGACTTTCGTGGTGCCACACTAGTGTTCTTGATCAAACGCTTGGTTCCGGGCGAAGGTCGCCAAGCGTTTGTGAACCCAGAACACAAACAAGAGAGCGGCTAGGGTTCCGTCTCGCTCGTGCCGTCCAACTTGCGGCAACCCCTTTTTCCGGCAATTGCGAGACATTATGGACACTGGCAAGTCGGGCTATTCTAGTGTGGTGGTTCCGGAATGCCTTTGCGAGACTGCGGCGGAACGGGAAGGCATTTCGGAGACAGGACACTAGTGTGGTGTCTCGCAAATGCCTTCTCCTTTCGCGGCTCGATTGGTTAAGGCCTTTGCGAGACATAAACCACACTTGAACGGATGGTTTGCTAGTGTCCTTCAGTCTCCGAAATGCCTTTGCGAGGGTGCGGCGGAACGGGAAGGCATTTCGGAGACAGGACACTAGTGAAACTTGTTCTTGAACAATTGAGTGTGGCGCGCGGTGCCCGGCCCATCATTGCAGGTCTTTCGTTTACGGTGGCCGCGGGCGAGGCTGTGCTTCTTACGGGGCCCAACGGTGCGGGCAAGACAACTCTCATCCGTTCAATCGCCGGACTGTTAGCCCCGTCTGAGGGCAGGATACGGCTTGAAGGCGCCAGCGAAGAGTTCGATTTGGCTCAATACTGCCACTATGTGGGGCACATTAACGCCCTTAAGGCCAGTCTTACAGTTGCGGAAAATCTGCAGTTCTGGGGTGATTATTATGCGGACGGGCAAAGTCCGCCGCGATTGGGGCGTGCCCATCTCGACAGGGTTTTGGACCGGTTCAATCTTGATGCCCTGGCGGATATTGCAACGGCTTATCTTTCGGCGGGTCAAAAACGGCGCGTTGGGCTCGCCCGGATTTTGATGGCTAAGAGGCCGGTCTGGCTCTTAGACGAGCCGACGGTCTCGCTCGACTCCGATTCTGCGGGCATCATATCGGGGCTCATCAACGAGCACACGGCCGATGGCGGGATGGCGATTGTTGCCACCCATCTGCCTTTGGCGCTGACCTCGCCACGCACACTCCATTTGAAGCCCTTCCACGACATGGTGACGGCATGAGCGGTTTTGTGACGCTCCTGAAACGGGACACGAAACTGGCTCTGCGCGACGGCGGTGCGCTTGGCACCGCACTTGGCTTCTATCTGATCGTTGTCTCACTGCTGCCGCTGGGGCTGGGTCCCGATCTCAATCTGCTTGGCCGCATTGCGCCAGGTATTTTATGGATTGCTCTGCTGCTGGCCGCACTATTGTCGCTCAACCGCATGTTTGAAACCGACTTTGAGGACGGATCACTGGAGGCAATTGCCGCGGGGCCCTTGCCACTCGAACTTGTTGCTGCGGCCAAGGCGGCTGCCCATGCGCTGACGACAGGCGTGCCATTGGTTCTGGCCACCCCAGTATTGGGGCTACTGCTCAATTTGGACATCAAGGCCTATCCGGCTTTGCTCGCCAGTATGCTGGCGGGGGTTCCGGCCATCAGTTTTTTGGGGTCGATTGGCGCGGCGTTAACGCTCAAAACCCGGCGCGGAGGCCTGTTGCTTGCCCTTCTGGTGCTGCCGCTCTATGTGCCGGCTTTGATTTTCGGCATTTCGGCCGTTTCCAGTGCGCTATCGGGTCCACAAGGAGCGTCATCATCGTTCCTTATTCTGAGTGCCGTGTCCCTTGTGTCGCTGGTACTAGGACCGGTTGCGGCGGCTGCGGCTCTGCGCGTTCAGATGCAGTAGATCCTTACGAATGCTCATTGCGTCTGCAGGAACAGTTCTCTAGATGACCCAAATGCCAAGCCAATCTCAATCACTGACACAGCGTCTGGCCAATCCGGCCCGCTTCATGGAGCTGTCGGGGCGTCTGCTGCCATGGCTGTCGGGAATTGCCGGCGCGCTGATCGCGATTGCCTTGTATAAAGTGTTCTTTGTCGCCCCTGCCGACTACCAGCAGGGTGAGACGGTCAAGATCATGTACATCCATGTGCCTGCAGCGTGGCTTGCCATGATGGGTTACGGCATCGTCGCCGCCTCGAGCTTCGGACTGCTCGTGTTCCGGCACCCTCTAGCCGATGTATCGGCCAAGGCAGCGGCGCCTCTTGGCGCTGCGTTCACGCTTTTGGCACTTGTAACGGGATCACTTTGGGGCAAGCCCATGTGGGGCACCTACTGGGTGTGGGATGCCCGCTTGACCTCGGTCCTCATTCTGTTTTTTCTGTACATGGGTCTTATTGCCCTGCGCAACTCCATTGAAGATGAAAGTGCGGCCGCCAAGCTGACCGCCATTTTGGGTCTGACCGGCGTCGCCATTTTGCCGGTCATAAAATTCTCGGTCGAATGGTGGAATACGCTGCATCAGCCGTCAACCGGCTTCACACAAACTGTCGATCCCAGCATGCGCACGCCACTGGTGATTTCAGCGCTCGGGTTTACCGTCCTATTTATCGCTATGCATATGAAGGGCATGCGCAACGAAATCCTGCGCCGGCGGGTCAAGTCGATGACCATGGCGGCCGTTGAGCGGGCACACGCTAAAGTTACGGAACAAAACTAATGGATCTTGGACCACACGCTGCCTTTATCTGGCTGTCTTACGGCATTTTTGCCGCCGTTCTTGCCGCGTTGACCGGCTGGCTGTGGCTCGATGGCAAACGCCAGGCACAGGCCTTGAGTGACCTCGAGTCCCGCGGAGTAAAGCGCCGGTCTGCGCGTGCTTTGGATGCCAATAGCAATGGAACGGTTTAGGGCATGACAGAAGGGTCTTTCAAGCCAACACCTGGATCGCGCTTGGACATGTCGCGATCGCGCGGCGCCGGGTGGGTCATCGCGCCTGTCATTATTTTTGCGATGATCGCGGGTGCGTTTACGTATGCATTGAAAACCGCCGATCCCTCGCGTCTGCCGTCGGCTCTCATTGGCAAGCCAGTACCCGGCGTCACCTTCAAGCCCCTTGAAGAATTGACTGGGAAGGGCCGTGCCGTTCGCGGTTTCGGGGCCGCCGATCTCGCCAAAGGCAAAGTTACAATCGTCAATTTCTGGGCATCTTGGTGCGTTCCTTGCGCTACCGAACTGCCGCTATTGATCGAACTCAGGAAAGAGGCCGGCGTCGAAATCTTCAGCGTCAACTATAAGGATCAGCCTGCGGCTGCACGGCGCTTCCTGGACGAATATGGCAACCCGTTCACAGCCATCGGCGTTGATCCCAAAGGACGCGGCGCCATCGAATGGGGCGTTTACGGCATGCCTGAAACGTTTGTCGTCGCAGGTGACGGGAGTATTGCCTACAAACATATTGGCGAGATCACAGCCGCAAACTTGAAGGAGAAGTTGCGCCCCGCTGTCGAGGCGGCAAAGCAGCTCCCAGCGGCAAAGTGATCGCCGGCGCCTCACTCCAATTAAAGTGCGAAGAACTCCTTACGGGAGTGGCTGAGAATTGAAAGAGTGCCTGTCGAGATTTCGAAGTAGGCACCGTGCAGATTGAGACGGCCCTTGTCCTCTAGCTCCCTGACAAATGGAAACGTGCGCAGATTCTTGATCGACGTTTTTACACATTCCAATTCAAGAGCTTTCAGTTTCTCGGCCTGGGACTTCATCTGATGTGACGCCAAGATGGACAGCCGGGCATCGTCCAGCATCGACATCCAGCGTGAGATAAATTGGGCCTCGGTCTGTATGGCAGCAGACTGGTCCAAGCAGGCTTTAACGCCGCCGCAGCCGGAGTGCCCCATCACCACAATGTGTTTGACGCGCAGGTTCATGACGGCGAATTCGATGGCGGTACTGACGCCATGGAACCTGCCACCAGTCTCATAGGGCGGGACCAGATTGGCAACGTTGCGTACCACGAATAACTCACCCGGCATGGCGCTGAATATGGTCTCAGGATCGACGCGGCTATCACAACATGAAATCATCATCACGTCCGGGCTCTGCCCATAAGTGGCCAATTCCTCGTAATGATCTGCATTGGGAACAAAATGGCGGTGCTTGAAGCGGCGGAACCGGTCGGTCAGGTTATCTGGAAACGATGACATTGTGAGGAGCATCTCCCGTGTGCACCAGAGGCGTTCCGCAAGAGTTAGCACTTGCAAGGCGATCTTCAACCCCCACCCCGGCAATGACACTGGAGGGGCGACGGCTGATCAAATGCCGGGGCCTTTAGAGTGCTTCCGGAAAAGTGTGAAGCGGTTTTCCGGGAAGAAGCACGGCTTAGCAACGAGCTAAGGAATGTCCGCTGTTCAATCTAGGCCGGGCTAGTGATGGCTTGGCAGAACGACACTTAAGTTGATAACCGTGGGGCTAAGCGCCACAAAATGATGGCGCCTGCAACAGCTGAGATGATCGAACCGGCCAGTACGCCGAGCCTGATAGCGGCGCCAAATTCCGGTTGCGGGAAGGCCAGCATGCCAATGAAGAGGCTCATGGTAAAGCCAATGCCTGCCAATACGCCAGCGCCAAATATTTGCATCCAGGTGACGCCGGCAGGGCGGTCAGCAAGTCCCAGTCTGGCCGCGCAATACGAAAACACGAAGATGCCGGCCGGTTTACCAAGTACCAGTCCCAGGATAATGCCCAAAGGTATAGGATTGATCAGCGTGCCCAGGGTAACGCCGCTGAGTGATACTCCTGCGTTGGCCAATGCAAAAAGCGGCAGCACGCAGAAAGTTGCCCACGGATGCAGAGCATGCTGTAGCCACATAAGCGGAGAATTGGTTTCATTCATGCGGCCATCTTTGTCAGCAAGTGGGATGGCAAGAGCCGTGGTGACGCCTGCAAGTGTCGCGTGCACTCCAGACTTCAGAACGCAAAGCCAAATGAAAAAACCGGCCGCCATATAAGGCTCAATTCGCGTTACGCCCGACCTGTTAAGAAACACCAGGCCAATAACACCCGCGGCTGCCAAAATCAGCGCTGTCAGTGAGAGATCGGCTGTGTAAAAAATGGCAATGATCAGGATGGCGCCAAGGTCATCGATGATCGCCAGGGCCAATAGGAAGACCTTCAATGCCGTGGGTATTCGGGGGCCAAGCAATGCCAGAACGCCTACCGCGAATGCGATGTCGGTGGCGCAGGGGATGGCCCAACCGTTGAGAGCAACAGGATGATCGCGATTGACGAGCGCGTAAATCAGCGCGGGCGCAAGCATGCCGCCAAGTGCTGCGGCACAGGGCATGGCCGCGCGCTTGGCGGTCGACAATTCGCCAAGAGCAAGTTCACGTTTGATTTCTAAGCCAACCACAAAAAAGAAAATGACCATCAGGCCGTCATTGACCCAGTGACTGATGGTCTTTTCAAGCGTGTATGCACCAAGACCCACGGATGCCGGGGCGTTCAACACATCGGTATACTGCAGCGCCAACGGTGAATTGGCCAAAAGAAGTGCCAACGCGGCAGCTAGAATAAGGGCTATGCCACCAGCGGCTTCATGGTGCAGGAAGGCAGCTAGGGATGGCCTTAGTTTCATTTCGCGCTGCTCTCAAGCCTGTTGATGGGGGAAACCCGGTGGAGTCCGGCTCACTGTTTAGTTGCCGGCGGCGTAAGTGTTTTCCAGACATCGCTGTCTGGAACAATGACGAGTTCGTCGCGGCCTTGACTGCGCGCGGCAACGGCGTGCACAGCGGCGGCCGCACGATTGAGGGCTCGATTTGCGGTGCAATCATCCAAGAGGTGCCCTGTAAAGAGTGCGCCCATGAAGTCGCCAGATCCGTGAGGCACGGCATCAAAGCGCGGGACCACATACTGGGTGACGTCATCGCCCTGCACTAGAATATTGGAAAGGTGTGCCGGTCCTCCGGGAATTGATGTGGACAACACCATGGGCCGCATTAACGTGCGGGATGCTTCAATCGCCTGAGCAGCGTTATTGACCTCAAGCCCACTGAGCCACGCCAGTTCGAAACGGTTGGGCGTAATGCAGTTAGCAAGGGGCACGAGCCTGTCGCGGAGTGCCTCGGCAGCCTCTTGCGCGATGTACAAGCCGTGCGGATCGTCGCCCAATACGGGGTCGCACACATAGAGGGCCTTGGGGTTTGCCTTGCGTACCCGGTCAATGGCATTGGCCGCGGCATCCACGTGGCCAGCCGAGGGCAGATAGCCTGTCAAGACAGCATCGATGCCGCGTAGCCAGCCCGCCTGCTCGTAAATGGCAATCATTCCGGTCATGGCCTCGGGTGGCATGTCGCGCTTGGAATATGCCCGATGACCCGGGTGGTTTGATAACAGCACCGACGGCAGTTCAATAGTTTCGTGTCCAAGCCCTTGTAAGGCAGGGACAATCGCCGACAGCCCAACATGGCCCCGGGCAACAAATGAGGAAATACAAAGGACTTGAGCCACAGGCTGTTTCACTCGCGTTTTGATACGTGCCCCGGCGTTTGCAGGTGGTCACGGTTGTCGGGCATTCGGGCCGTTACCAAAAGTCCTATTTAGAGAAGCGCGGGGCCGCTATATTGTTGCAGCGCAATATCGACATGGATTTTTTGAATGGATTCACCAATGCAAGTCCGCCCGCGCCGCAGCGTGCTCTATATGCCCGGCGCCAACCAGCGTGCGCTGGAGAAGGCCAAGTCCCTGTCCGCTGACGCCCTGATTCTCGACTTGGAAGATTCTGTTGCGCCAGAATCGAAGGTGGCTGCGCGTGAACACGTTTGTGCGGCCGTTAGAGAGGGCGGATACGGGCGCCGGGAACTTGTTATACGGCCTAACGCGCTGGAGACAATTTGGGGCACAGCCGATATTCTGGCGGCGGCCGCAGCGGCGCCCGATGCCATCCTTATTCCCAAGGTTGCCCACCCCGGCGATATCATCAGCGCCGCCAAAATTCTGAAATCCGTCAATGCTCCCGAGAAGACCAAGCTTTGGGCGATGATTGAAATGCCCGTTGCGGTGCTTTTCGCACGTGAAATTGCGGCAGCCGCGCGTGACCCGGAAAACCGGCTTTCTTGCCTGGTCATGGGCACCAACGATCTATTGAAAGAAAGCCGGGCACGAGCGTTACATGACCGCTTTGCCGTGGTGCCTTGGCTGGCCCAATCGCTGCTGGCGGCGCGCTCCTACAAGCTTGATATCATTGATGGTGTGTACAACGATTTCAAAGATGAAGCTGGCTTTCGTGCCGAATGCGAACATGGGCGCACTATGGGTATGGACGGCAAGACGCTCATACACCCGTCGCAAGTTGGCCCCTGTAACGAGGTTTTTTCTCCCTCCGACGAAGAGATTGCCTGGTCGCAAAAGATTATTAGCGCCTTTGCACGGGGCGAAAATGCCAATAAGGGCGTGATCACGGTCGATGGCCGGATGGTCGAGCGGCTGCATCTGGTACAGGCCCAGCGGACGGTGGCTATTTCAAAAGCCGTGACCGAGATCGAGGAGTGGTTTTGAGTTCTGGATGCCGTGCGGGCACGCCTGCCCTGTGCAAAGCCAGAAGTGCGACCATCCGGGTATTGCGGGCAGCGCGGAGAATAGCGCATTGCTGGCGGCGACGATCCCCGAAACGAGGCCCCGTTTGGCCCATGGCAAATCTTTGTAGTCCATGGCCAACCTTGGCACGAGAGCACGCGAGCGACGATGGCAACCAAGACCAATCCCGGCAACTTCTTTGAAGATTTCCGCTTCGGCCAGATTTTGACCCACGCCACGCCGCGCACCATTTCGCAAGGCGATGTGGCCCTTTACATGAGTTTGTACGGGCCGCGATTTGCGGTGCAGTCGTCGGACACATTTGCAAAGGCAATTGGATATCCGCAGGCGCCGGTTGACGACCTGCTGATGTTTCACGTGGTGTTTGGCAAAACAGTGCCCGACATCTCTCTCAATGCCATTGCCAACCTTGGTTATGCCGAAGGCAGATTTCTCAAAGCCGTCTATCCCGGCGACACCATGTCAACGGTGTCCGAGGTGATCGGTCTTAAAGAAAACTCCAATCGCGAAACGGGCACTGTTTACGTGCGCTCAACCGGGCGCAATCAGAATGGCGAAGTCGTACTCGAATACTGCCGCTGGGTCATGGTGCGGAAGCGCGATAAGAACAGCCCTTCGCCCGAGGCTGTCGTTCCCAAGCTCAAAGACCGTGTTGACCCGGCGCTGCTTGCCACATCGGTTCCACCTCTCAACGCCAAGGCCTATGACACGGCCCTTTCGGGGTCACCCTACCGCTGGGGTGACTACGAGGCCGGTGAGCGTATCGATCATGTCGACGGCATGACGCTTGAGGAAACTGAGCATCAGATGGCGACCCGGCTTTATCAGAACACAGCCAAGGTCCACTTCAATCAGCATACCGAATCCAAGGGCCGCTTTGGCAAGCGCATCGTCTATGGCGGCGTTGTCATTTCACTAGCGAGGGCGCTGTCGTTTAATGGCCTCAATAACGCGTTTCACTTGGCTGCCATCAACGGAGGGCGTCATGTGGCGCCGCTTTTTGCTGGCGACACCGTCTATGCATGGTCTGAAATCCTCGAAAAGGCTGAAATTCCTGGCCGCAACGACATCGGTGCCTTGCGTATCCGGCTCGTCGCGGTGAAAAATCAGGATTGCGCCAGCCTGCCGCTCAAAAACGAGGCAGGCGACTATGCTGATGGGGTCATTCTTGATCTTGACGCTTGGGTGGTGCTGCCAAGGTAGGCACCTCCCCTGCGTGCTATGGAGTATTTGCCGTGCAACGCCCCTCATTAATGCGCGCAGTCATTTTGGCCGGCGTGATCGCCGGAGCGGCTTGGCCTCTTTCAGCAATCGCAGGGGGGGCAACGGCCGCCGTCATCAAGTTGCGGGATGGAACGGAATCGGGACGAGCCGAATTCTTACCCGCGCCGGGCGGGGCCTTGATACGTCTCAAGATGAAGGGGCTAACACCCGGCGGTCACGCAGTTAAAGTGCACGAAACCGGCAAATGTGATGGTGATTTTACGAGTGCCGGTGCTGTTCTAAATCCGCTAGGCGCAGGACAGGGCCTTCTCAATGACGAAGGTCCGGCGGCAGGCGACTTGCCCAACCTTTTTGCGGCCGCCTCGGGTGAAACCGAAGTGGAGTTTATTACGCCGCTGTTGCAGCCCGGAGCAGAGGAAGGTGATGCCTTGCTCGACGAAGACGGGGCAGCCATTATCGTCTACGAAAAGCCCGACGATCATTTGGGCGTATCCGAAGGTGTGGCAGGCGAACGGGTAGCTTGCGGCCTTATCGGCAAGAGCCCCTGAGGCTAGTGTGGCGTCGCGCCATAGTTGACCAATGGTGCGGCAAGGCTGGTGTCAACTATGGCGCGATGAACGCCACACGAAGCCCATGATGTTGCTAGTACCCACTATCATAAATCCCTGGTACGGCTGACGGCCCAAGATGCTGGCCGGGCAGGAGCGGGG
>JBEBJD010000213.1:0-3132 GCA_040080075.1 Hyphomicrobium sp.
GCCTTGCTCGCCATGACGATCTGCTATTACCTTTTCATTTATACGATGTGGCTGAAGCGCAAGACGCCGCACAATATCGTCATCGGCGGCGCCGCTGGAGCCTTCCCCCCGATGATCGGCTGGGCGGCCGCCGCGGGCAACGTGACGATTGAGAGCATTGTCATGTTCTTGATCATCTTCATGTGGACGCCGCCGCATTTCTGGGCCTTGGCCCTGCTGCGCAGGAAAGACTATGAGCGCGTCGGCGTGCCGATGCTGCCGGTCGTGGCTGGGCCGCACGCCACGCGTGTTCAGATCATGCTGTATTCGCTCGTTCTGGCGCCTCTCGCCGTTGCGCCCTACTTCATCGGGCTTGGTGGCATCACCTATGGCATTGTCTCGACGGTGTTGAGCGCCATGTTCCTCTATTTCGCTTGGAATGTGTGGCGCTTCACCGAAGGTCCGGCAGCCGATACAGCCTGCCGCAAACTTTTCGGGTTCTCGATTCTATACCTCTACCTCTTGTTTGCGGTCCTGCTCGGTGAGCATGTGATTGCCAGAATAATCGCCTAGCGGCTCGCAGCCTGGATTAAAGACGCATGGAAAACGCAGACGGTTCATTGTCCCCCGCCCAAGCCCGGCGCCAGCGGCTGCGCTCCATTGCGATTGCCCTGGCACTAGGGTTTATGGCGATCCTTTTTTACGCGGCTACCATCATCCGGATGGGGGCCCCAACAGGCGGTGGGCCACTATAACTCCCAAGGCTTCCACCCCAATTGGATGCAGTTAAAGCAATGGTTTCTAGAGGACGCATAGATTAAGTGACAGGGCCGCAAGACAGTTCGAGCACCGGGGCTTCTCAAAGGCCTCAGCGTCATACCAACGTGGCAGCGGTATGCGTAGCTATGGTTGTGGCCATGGGTGCGCTGGCCTATGCGGCCGTCCCCCTTTACAAAATGTTTTGCCAGGCAACAGGGCAAGGCGGCACTACCCAGAAAGCGGAAAGGCCATCGGAGTCGGTCGTCAACCGGCTGATAACGGTCCGCTTCGATGCCAACGTCACGCCGGGAATGCCGTGGACATTCGAGCCTGTGTTGCAGAAACTTCAGCTCAAGGTCGGCGAGAACGGCCTCGCCTTCTTCAAGGCCACCAACACGTCCGATCGTGCCATCAAGGGCACTGCCTCGTTCAATGTGTCGCCCGACCTTGCTGGCCGCCACTTCAATAAGATCGAGTGCTTCTGCTTCAAGGAGCAGACGCTTCAACCCGGTGAAACGGTTGAGATGCCAGTCTCATTCTTCGTCGATCCAGCCCTTGTTGCCGACCGCGATGCGAGTTGGATTCAGGAAATCACACTGTCTTATACCTTCTATCCAACTGCGGAGACCGGTTGAGCAGCTAACGCACTGCCGGACTTGGCCCTGACAGACCAGGATCAAAGCCGGAAACGAACAGGCTTCAGGTCAATACCAAGCGGGCTCAATCAGCTCATACCGGTATCGCTTGATGTTCAAGACTTAAATTACGGGGAAGACGGAGACGACACATGGCTTCAACTCACGCCAAGCACCACGACTATCATCTCGTAGATCCAAGCCCATGGCCGCTGCTTGCGTCGGCGGCGGCACTCGTCGTTGCATTTGGCGCAATTATCTGGATGCGCTCGGTCGGCGAAGGAGCCGTTGGCCTATTCGGCATACAAGGTCCGGCTATGTTTATCGCCGGTATGATGGCCCTCGTGGCAGTTTCCTTCATGTGGTGGCGCGATGTCATCAAGGAAGGTCAGAACGGCGATCATACGCCTGTCGTGCAGTTGCATCTGCGCTACGGCATGATCCTGTTTATCGCCTCTGAAGTGATGTTCTTCGTCGCTTGGTTCTGGGCTTATTTCGACCATGCCTTCTACCCAGGCGACGTTCACACGCTGATGAATTCGACCCAACAAGTAGGCATGACGGCTCGCAACGAGCTGTTCGGCGGCATCTGGCCACCAACACACGTCACCGAAACGGCCGCTGCCTTGCCGACGGGCGTTCCTGTTTCGGGCAAGTTCGCCGGCACCTTCAATCCGTGGAGCCTGCCGCTCATCAACACGCTCATTCTGCTGTTGTCGGGCTGCACGGTCACCTGGGCACATCATGCGTTGATGCATAACAAGCGCTCGCAGCTTGTTATCGGTCTCATTCTGACGTGTGCCCTGGGCGCACTCTTCACCGTGCTGCAGGGCATCGAATACGCCGAAGCACCGTTTAGCTACGGCGGCCATTCCTATGGCTCGACGTTCTTTATGGCGACCGGCTTCCACGGCGCTCACGTCATCATCGGTACGCTATTCCTGCTGGTATGCCTGTTCCGCGCCATGAAGGGACACTTCACGCCTGAGGCTCATTTCGGCTTCGAAGCGGCCGCCTGGTATTGGCACTTTGTGGACGTTGTCTGGCTGTTCCTGTTTGCCGCAATCTATGTCTGGGGCTCGCACTTTGGTGCTGACGCAGCGGACATGGCAGCTCACGGCGCTGCGGCAGCGGGCGCTGCAGCGGGACACTAAACGTCTGACAAACTTTGATTGAGTAAGGGGGCTGGCCGCAAGGCTGGCCCTTTTTACTTGGGCATGGCGGACTCTCCTTCGTCGAGCCGGCAGCCCCGCACGTAACCGGCCTGTGACGCCGCGCGATCTTGTGGCGTCCCAGGCGTTGGGGCATGGTCAGGTCATGAAAAATACTAACGATGTCTCACCCGTCGCAGCCGCCATGGCGGGGCGCTGCCCGCGCTGTGGTCAAGGCCGCCTGTTCAAAAACGTGCTCGAATTGCGCTCCTCGTGTGAAAGCTGCGGTCTCGACACCCAAATTATCAACACGGGCGACGGACCGGCGGTATTCGTCATCCTCATCCTGGGCGCCTTCATGTTGGGCGGAGCGCTGTTCGTCGAGTTCACCTATTTGCCGCCCTGGTGGGTGCATGTCGTGCTTTGGGGCATGCTGACACCCCTTTTTGCGCTGGCGCTGCTGCGCATCTTGAAGTCCTTTCTCATCGGCCAGATTTATAAGCACAAGGCCGAAGAAGGCCGCTTCTAAAACAAGTGAAGGTGCCTATGCGACAGCGTCTGAGCCCAGCGCAATTGACCGCTCCGTTCGTCATGACGGTTCTGGGCCT
>JBEBJD010000259.1:0-3129 GCA_040080075.1 Hyphomicrobium sp.
GTGTGGGCGAAACCAATGCCGTGTTGCCCCTGATTTCGCGGCTCCTGCGCGACCGGCCGCAGCTCAACTTCGTCTTGACGACGGGCACGGTGACCTCAGCACGCTTGGCAGCGGATCGCCTGCCGGCTCAAGCCCGGCATCAGTACATTCCCCTCGACGCAGTCCAATATGCGCGCCGCTTTCTCGATCACTGGCGGCCCGATCTTGTGCTGTTCACCGAATCCGAGATTTGGCCGAATCTGATCCTTGAGACGGCTGCCCGCGATATTCCCATGGTGCTGGTCAATGGCCGCATGTCGCCCAGGAGTTTCAAGCGCTGGTCGAAAAATCCAGGCGTTGCGCACCCCTTGTTCGGACGCTTTGCCTGCATTCTGGCGCAAAACGAAATCCTGGCCCGCAATTTCCGCGCGCTTGGTGCGCCACATGCCGTGATATCAGGAAACTTAAAAATCGACAGTCCGCCGCCGCCAGCTGATGCGCAAAAGCTTGCGCAGTTGCAGCAAGCCTTAAACGGGCGGACGGTTTTTGTGGGGGCTTCAACACATGAAGGCGAAGAGGTCATTCTGGCGGCGGCCCACCGCCAGCTCGCACGCGATATCGAGGGTGTTTGTACGATCATTGCACCCCGCCACCCGGAGCGTGGCACAGCCATTACCGAGCAGATAAAAGGACTTGGACTAACCGTGACGCAGCGATCGATGGGGGTGCTGCCAAGTGAGCGCACGGATATCTATATCGCCGATACCATTGGCGAGCTCGGCACACTCTATGCCTTGGCGCCGGTGTCGTTTGTCGGAGGCTCTCTCGTGGACCGAGGCGGCCAAAACCCCATTGAAGCCATCGGCCATGGTAGTGCCGTGCTGACCGGCCCGCATTGGCAGAACTTCCGCGATACTTACACCACGCTCCTGCGCCACAAGGGTGCAATTGAAGTGCATAGCAGCCAGGAGGTGGCGGCAACTGCCGCATCTCTTTATCGCGATAGCGCGGCGCTAGCGCAAATGCGGACTGGCGCGGAAGCTGCCATGCAATCGCTCGGTGGCGCGCTGGAACGCACTGTCGAGGCATTGGAGCCGTTCCTGGTCAATCCGAAATGGGTGCCGCGTGCTTCGTGATGAGCCAGCCTGGTGGTATGGTGATGGGCGCGCCGCGGCCGCTGCCATGTGCCTGCAGCCAGCGGCGATCGCCTATGGGGCCGTAGCTGTCGCGCGTTATCGCTTTGCCACGCCATATCGTTCGAAATTGCCGGTTATTTGCATTGGCAATTTCACTGCTGGAGGTACAGGAAAGACGCCCATCGCACTCCATGTTGCGGAGCGGCTCAAAGCTCTGGGCGAACGGCCGGTAATTCTGACACGCGGGTATGGCGGCCGCGCCAAGGGTCCGCTACGGGTCGATCTACACCATCATACCGCCGCTGAAACAGGCGACGAGCCGCTGCTGTTGGCGCGCGCAGCTCCAGTGCTTCTGGCTAGGGATCGCAAGGCGGGAGCACAAGCGATTGAAGCGTGGGGTGACGAGGCCAGCGTCATTGTCATGGATGATGGCATGCAGAATCCCTCACTGGTGAAGGATCTGACGATCGCCGTTGCCGATGGGCGGCGGGGCATCGGCAATGGACGGGTGATCCCGGCCGGCCCTCTGCGGGCTCCGCTCAAGTTTCAATTGGCACTGGCCAATGCCATTGTTATCAATAGCGCGGCGGGCCCGGCCAGGCATGGTGCTCCGGCGCCTCGAGTTGAAGAGATGGTGCAGCGGATTTTCCCTGGACCGGTATTGCACGCGCAGACCGGACCAGCCGGCGATACCCGTTGGCTCAAGGGTGCGCGCTTGGTCGCGTATGCCGGTATCGGCAATCCAGATCGCTTCTTTGATTTGTTGAGTGATGCGGAAACGTTGATCACGATGCCGTTTCGCGATCATCAGCCATTAACCCCAGATGATGCGCGCGGCCTCTTGGCGAAAGCAGAGGCGGCTGGTGCGACTCTGATCACTACCGAAAAAGACTGGGTGCGGCTGCCGGACAGCGAGGGTCCACGGGCAGAACTAAAACAAAAGTCGCGCGTGCTGGTGGTGCGCACAGTATTCGATGGTGAAAGCGAGGCGTTACTCGATAAGCTCATCGTGAACGCCTTGGCGGCTCGGCCAGTCAAGGCTTCAGGATTTTGACGTTGGCTCTTTGCGCTCAAGCGTGCGCTTCAATGAAATTTCCGCCGAAGCATAGGCTTCTTGGAGCGGCACGCTCCAATATCGCAACTCTGGCAGGTCGATGGGCTGGCCGGTCACCGCGCAGCGCACGAACTCGCCCGGCGCCATGACATGGAAGTCGCCATCCACATAACGGACTTTGGCCTCGCGGCGGCCACCAAATATTTTTTCAAAACGGTTCATGCAGGGTCCTAGGAAAATTTCTGCCTTGTTAAATCGGCCTTCAGGGGAGAGGCGTCAAGGCGCGTTTTTGTCCGTGCTGAATAATATGCCATTGCAGCACGGGTGCCAGTGTACCCAGGAGCGTCAAATGTAGAAAAACACCGGCCGCTCTGCGGGCCGGTGTTTTTCTGTCAAGTCATGGAAACACGGCCGTCAGAAGCCGCCGAAGCCGTAGCCAAATCCGTTGCCGCTGGTGCGAGTTACTTGCGCACCTTGGGCAAATTTCTGCCTCTTGGCCGAAACTTGGACACCATATTTAGGTGCAAACTGAGCCTGCTGACCGTAAGGCGAGGCGTAGGCACTGACTGCATATCCACCGCCTTGTACGACGGTATATCTGCCATTGACATAAGCATAGCGCAGCGGCCCCTTGCGGCGGTTGGAGGCCATGGCCGGTCCATTTGACCGGGGCACGCCATGCACGGAGATTCGAGTCAGGTTTTTGCCGTGCCTATTGACGAGTGAATAGAATGTTGCGGCATTCTTCGGCGCAAGGCGGACGCAGCCATGCGATGCCGGATTGCCCAGCATGCCCGTCGCATAGGTGGCATGAATTGCAACACCGCCGGAGAAGAATACAGCGTGCGGCATGGGCGCCATCTCGTATTGGCGCGAGTACCACATCTTGGACATCCAGGTCGGCTTGTAGGTGCCGGTGGGCGTGCGATAACCGGCGCGCGCCGATGATATCGGCCACGT